>NZ_QMIN01000039.1:0-25954 GCF_003287795.1 Actinomyces sp. Z5 | reverse complement strand
CGCCGTTCGGCCTGCCCGCCGACGGCGCAGCGGCCCCGCCCCATCCACACGACCTAAGGGAGCACTCCCGCGATGACGGAGAACAGCCGGGCGCAGCAGACCACCGACAACCCCACGCCATACCGGTACACGGCCGACCTGGCCGGACGCCTGGAGACCGCCTGGCAGGACCGGTGGGAGCGCGAGGGGACCTTCAACGCCGACAACCCCGTCGGCGCCCTGGCCGGCCCCGACGCCGCCAAGGAGAAGTTCTTCCTGCTGGACATGTTCCCCTACCCCTCCGGTAAGGGCCTGCACGTGGGGCACCCGCTGGGCTACATCGCCACCGACGTCGTGGCTCGCTTCACCCGCATGACCGGCAAGAACGTCCTGTACACCATGGGGTACGACGCCTTCGGCCTGCCCGCCGAGCAGTACGCCGTCGCCACCGGACAGCATCCGCGCATCTCCACCGAGGCCAATATCGCCAATATGCGCCGGCAGCTGCGCCGGCTCGGCCTGTCCCACGATCCGCGCCGTTCGCTGGCCACCATCGACGTTGACTACGTGCGCTGGACCCAGTGGATCTTCCTGCAGGTGTACAACTCCTGGTTCGACCCGGACGCCCCCCGCCGCGACGGCCGCGGTACCGGCGCCGCCCGCCCCGTGAGTGAACTGATCGAGAAGCTCGCCTCCGGGCAGACCCCCACCCCCGACGGGCGCCCCTGGGCGGAGCTGACACCAGGGGAGCAGGCCGACATCGTCGACTCCCACCGGCTCGCCTACGTATCCTCCGCCCCGGTGAACTGGTGCCCCGGGCTCGGCACCGTGCTGGCCAACGAGGAGGTCACGGCCGAGGGCCGCTCCGAGCGCGGCAACTACCCCGTGTTCAAGCGGAACCTGCGCCAGTGGATGATGCGCATCACCGCCTACGGCGACCGGCTGGCCGAGGACCTGGACACGGTGGACTGGCCCGAGAAGGTCAAGACCATGCAGCGCAACTGGATCGGCCGCTCCGAGGGCGCCGAGGTGACCTTCGCCCTGCCCGAGGCCGACGCCGTCGGCGCCAGCCAGAACGAGCTGACCGTCTACACCACGCGCCCCGACACCCTGTTCGGCGCCACCTTCATGGTGGTCGCCCCCGAGCACCCGCTGCTGGGCGGCCTGTCCGGAGCCAGCCCGGAGCAGGATGCCGCAGCCCTGACCGTACCGCAGGCCTGGCCCGAGGGCACCCGTGACGCCTGGACCGGCGGCTACGCCACCCCGGCCGAGGCGGTGGCCGCCTACCGGGCCCGCGCCGCCCAGGCCACGGAGGCCGAGCGCACCGACACCGAGCGCACCAAGACCGGCGTCTTCACGGGGCTGTTCGGTACCAACCCCGTCAACGGCGCACAGGTGCCCGTCTTCGTCGCCGACTACGTGCTCATGGGTTACGGCACCGGTGCCATCATGGCCGTCCCCTCCGGCGACCAGCGCGACTGGGACTTCGCCCGCGCCTACGACCTGGACGTCATCGCCACCATCGCCCCACCGGAGGGATTCTCCCTGGATGAGGCCGCCTGGACCGGCGACGGGCAGATCATCAACTCCGCCAACGCCGAGATCAGCCTCAACGGCATGGGCAAGGACGAGGCCAAGGCCGCCATGACCGCCTGGCTGGAGTCCAGGGGTTACGGGCACGGCGCCGTCACCTACCGACTGCGCGACTGGCTGTTCTCCCGCCAGCGCTACTGGGGCGAGCCCTTCCCGATCGTCTGGGACGAGGACGGTCGCCCCCACGCCCTGCCGGAGTCCATGCTTCCGGTGGAGCTGCCCGAGGTCAGCGACTACTCCCCGCGCACCTACGACCCCGACGACGCCACCTCCTCCCCGGAGGCGCCGCTGGGCAAGGCGAGCGAGTGGGTGGAGGTCGAGCTCGACCTCGGCGACGGGCTCAAGACCTACCGGCGCGAGACCAACACCATGCCCCAGTGGGCCGGCTCCTGCTGGTACGAGCTGCGCTACATCGACCCCACCGACGCCGAGCACCTGGTCGATCCCACCAACGAGGCCTACTGGATGGGGCCCCACCCCGAGGCCGGGAATACCTCCGGCGGCACCGACCTGTACGTCGGCGGCGTCGAGCACGCCGTCCTGCATCTGCTCTACTCCCGCTTCTGGCACAAGGTGCTCTTCGACCTGGGGGTCGTGTCCTCCTCCGAGCCGTACCACAAGCTGTTCAACCAGGGCTACGTGCAGGCCTACGCCTACACCGACGCCCGGGGCCAGTACGTGCCCGCCGACGAGGTCGAGGAGACCCAGGACGAGGCCGGCAAGCCCGTCTTCACCTGGCAGGGGCAGCCCGTGAGCCGCGAGTACGGCAAGATGGGCAAGTCCTTGAAGAACATCGTCACCCCCGATGACATGTACGACGCCTACGGCGCCGACACCTTCCGCGTCTACGAGATGAGCATGGGCCCGCTCGACCAGGACCGCCCCTGGGACACCCGCGCCGTCGCCGGCGCCCAGCGCTTCCTGCAGCGGCTGTGGCGCAACGTCGTCGACGAGACCAGCGGCGAGGTGACGGTGTCCGACGCTCCCGCCGATGAGGCCACCCGGCGCCTGGTCGCCCGCACCATCGTGGGCGTGCGCGATGACTATGAGGGCATGCGCCTGAACACAGCGATCGCCAAGCTGATCGTACTCAACAACCACCTCACCGGTTTGAAGACCGTGCCGCGCGAGGCCGTGGAGGCCCTGGTGCTCATGGCCGCGCCCGTCGCCCCGCACATCTGCGAGGAGATCTGGCAGTGCCTCGGGCACACCCGCTCGCTCGCCCACGAGCCCTTCCCGGTGGTCACCGACGAGGCGCTGCTGGCGGCCGAGAAGGTCACCTGCGTGGTGCAGGTCAAGGGCAAGGTCCGCGACCGCCTGGAGGTCGACCCCGACATCGACGCCGCCGAGCTGGAGAAGCTTGCCCTGGCCGCCCCCGGCGTGGTCCGCGCTCTAGACGGCCGCGGCGTGCGCAAGGTAATCGTGCGCGCCCCCAAGCTGGTGAGCGTCGTCCCCGAGTGAGGGGGCGGCGCCCCACCGGGCGCGTGTGGTTGTCTCGGCGGTTGGCTATCAGCCGGTCACAGCAGGATGCACACGCCGATGACGACCACCAGGTTGATCAGTATGAAGACTGCGAGCGCCCGCCCGACCGGGTGCCCGTAGTTCAGGTCGACGCCGACGCCGGCGCGTTTGGGCACCAGCAGCGAGGGGTCCGCGCGGTTGACGTAGAACAACCCGCCGAGCCACAGCTCGTCGTCGTCGGGGGAGTCGGCATCCACGGGTGTGAGCCGGCGTGTGAACCGCCGGGAGAGTCGGATCAGGTCGGCGATCATCCACATGATCAGCAGGCAGGTGACCGTCACCGTGATAGCCAGCCACCAGCGCGCGGCGGCCGGTGACTTCGCAAGCGGCAACACCAGGATGCCGGCGAAGGAGACGCCCGTGGCCAGGGCCAGCGGTCCCATCACCCGGTCGATCAGGTGCGCCTGGGCGAGGGTGAGCCGTCGAGTTCGGCTCCGGTCGCCGTCGACGGGGATGCTCGCGAGCAATCTGCGGCGGACGATTCTGGTGCACAGCGCCACCACGGCGACCAGACCGAGGCCGATGGCCGCAGGCAGTAGCACCTGCAGGGGACTGCGCCGCGCCCAGCCGTCGACGGTGCCGTCGGCTCCCCAGTGGATCGGCAGTGGGTCGGGCAGCGTGTCGTAGCGCAGTAGTACGAAGACCGCGGCGACCAACAGTAGGAGCACCGAGGCGACGTACCAGGGCATTGCGCCGCCGGATTCCTCGGGGGTGCCGATCGGGGCCAGCTTTCGCACCCGCCGGTCCTCGTACCAGCCCTCCTGCCGTTTGGCCTCGATGATGGGCAGGCGCACGACCGTCCAGGACGCGAAACCCGCGCCCAACTGCGCCAACATGACGATCACGGGCAGGCCCGGGCGGCTGGCGGAGATGCCGCTTAAGTGCAGCAGCGCAATCGCCGCTACAGCGACGGCGGCGCCGACCAGGCAGCATCTGTGCCATGCGCGAATGGCGCGACGCACGACCGGTGCGTTGACGTGGTCGGCGGGTACCGACACGCCCAGTGGGAGCGTGTCCCGGGAGATGGCCGGAGTCGCCCAGAACGCCAGGCCCAGCACGACGGCGGTCAAGCTCATGCTTACGGTGTAGGCCAGCATTAGCGTTCGCTCCCCACCGGTGAGAGCGTGTCGAGCTGGTGGGCGGCGGCGTCGAGGATCTGCTTCTCGGCCAGGCCGTGTGCGCGGGCCTCGGCCAGTAGCGTGCGCAGCCGCGACTGCCACGCGGCGGCCTCGGTCCAGTCACCCGCAGGAGCGATGACGGTGCCGGACTTGGCGTTGGTGACAACCAAGCCCTCGGCGCGCAGAAGATCGTAGGCCTTGGAAACGGTGGCGGGGTTTATGGCGAAGGCTCCGGCGAGGGCGCGCACGGAGGGCAAACGCTGTCCGCGCGGCAGCTCGCCGCGCGCAATTCCTTCCACGATCCGGTCGCGGATCTGCTGGTAGATCGGGGTGGGGGACAGGGGGTCGATTTCCAGGTCCATGCTGCGAACTCCCGGTGAGGGCACGACGAACTGATCTGTACTGCTAATACTAGTACAGATGGTGCAGATGGGTCAGGTGCGTCGACGCGATACGCGCTGGGGTCAGCGGCCGCGCAGGATGTTGCCGAGGATGGAACGGGTGATCTGGCGGCCGGCGGAGCCGATCAGCTTCTCCACCTCGCGCTGACGCCGCTCGGCGGCCCGCTCCCGGGCCCGCTGCTCGCGCTCGGCCGCCTTCTCCGCCTCACGCTGCAGCCGCTCGGCGGTGCGCTGGGCCTCCCGGGCGGCCTGGGCCTCGGCCTTCGCCTGTGCCTTAGCCGCCTCCTGTGCGGCCTTCTCCGCCGCGGCCTGGGCCTCGGCCGCGGCGCGGGCCGCCTCGGCGCGGGCCGTCTCCTCCTCGGTGCGCTTGGCCAGCAGCTCGTAGGCGGACTCGTTGTCCACCGCGGTGGCGTACCTGGGCATGAGTGGCGAGGCCGAGAGCACCGACCGGATCGTGGCCGGCTGTGCCGGACCCATTACCGCGGCCGGAGTGTTCACGACGACGGGCGCCACCGGTGCGGGACGGCCCTTCTCATCCAGCACCGATACCACCGCCTGGCCCGCACCCAGGCCGGTGAGCACTCGAGTCAGGTCCAGTGGGGAGACCGGGAAGGTGGATACCGCCTGCTTCAGCTTGGCGGCGTCGGCCGGCGTATGGGCGCGCAGCGCGTGCTGGATGCGGCTGCCCAGCTGGGCCAGCACGGCCTCGGGCACGTCCGTGGGGGACTGGGTGATGAACACGATGCCGACTCCCTTGGAGCGAATGAGTCTCACCGTGCGCGTGACCGCCTCCAGGAAGGCCTTGCTGGCACCCTCGAACAGCAGGTGCGCCTCGTCGAAGAAGAACACCAGCGCCGGCTTGTCCGGGTCGCCGACCTCCGGCAGCACCTCGAACAGCTCGCCCAGCAGCCACATCAGGAAGGTGGAGAACAACGTCCCCTGGGACTGGATGTCCGCCAGTTCCAGGGAAGAGATGACGCCGCGGCCGTCGGCGGCGGTCCGCAGCAGGTCGTGCACGTCCAGGGCCGGCTCCCCGAAGAAGACCGAGCCGCCGGCCGCCTCCAAGGCGGAGACCTGCCGCAGGATCACCCCCGCCGTCGCGCTGGACACCCCGCCGATGCCGCGCAACTCCTGCTTACCGGGCTCGGTGCCGGTTAAGTAGTCGACCACGCTGCGCAGGTCCTTCAGGTCTATCAGCGCCAACCCCTGCGCGTCCGCCCAGTGGAACACCAGTTCCAGCGCGGAGGTCTGCGTGTCATTAAGCCCGAGAACGCGGGAGAGCAGCACCGGCCCGAAGGCCGTGACCGTGGTGCGGATGGGGGTCCCGGTGGAGGCGCCCGCTGCGGTGGCCGGCTGCGCCGCCGTCCCCTCCGAATCCCCGAGGGTGAACAATTCCAGCGGGAAGGCCCGCCCCTCCCATGCCTGCCCGGTGGCGGCGTTGCGAGCCGCGAGCTTGTCGGAGGCGGCGCCGGCCTCCGCCAAACCCGTCAGGTCCCCCTTCACATCGGACAGGAACACGGGCACGCCGGCGGTGGACAGTCCTTCCGCCAACAGTTGCAGGGTGCGCGTCTTGCCGGTACCGGTGGCGCCGGCGACCAGGGCGTGACGGTTGAGCAGACCGAGCGGGATGCCCACGTTCACCCCGGGCACCGGGATCGGCTCCGACGTCTTCGTCCCGGCCGGGTGCGGCTCGTCTTCGGTGGGGTAGTCCAGGTAGGTACCCACCGGCAGTACGGGGCCGGCGAAGGCGTATCCGTCCCGCACGCGGGCGGCGTAGCCGGAGGCTGCTTCCGACTCCACCTCCGGGGCGTCCTGCGGCTCCGTTGCTGCGGGAGCCGCAGGCGCCGTGGCGGCCGGGTCCGCCGAGCCGGGCGTGCGAGCCTCCATCTGAGTCGGCGCATCGAGCGGTTGAGGCGAGGACTCGACGGCGGGCTCGGTCTGAGCGGCCAGCGCAGCCTCCAACGCTGCCTGTGCGGCGGCCGCCTTCGCCGCGGCGGCGTCCGCGGCCGCTTGCGCCGCCGCGGCCTTGAGGCGGGCGATCTCGGCTGGGTCGGGTGTGGGACTCGTCATGCCCGCATCGTATGCGGCCATGCAATTCCAACGCGAGGTCGGTTGAACTTACGTGCCGAGGTCGGTAGTTGTTACGTGCCGAGGTCGGTCGATAAGGGATACCGGCCGTTGTTCACCGGCCCGGTAGGTGAGTTTGAGCCGCCATCGCGCGGTTGCATAGGTCCGGCGCATTTGCGTCGCCGATCCGTGCGACGATGGGAGGCATGAGCCGGTGTCACTTCGGCGTGTATGCCCGCATAGTCGAGGGCGCGCGCATGCTCTGTGTCCGTAAGACGCGCGGACCGTACATGGGGCTGTGGGATCTGCCGGGTGGAAGACCCGAGCCGGGCGAGTACTGGGAGGAGACCCTGCGCCGTGAGTTGAAAGAAGAAGTGGGTATCTCGTCCTTCACGGTGCAGGGTATGCGACGGGTGGAAGTCCACGTGACCGAGGACTCGTGCGGCAACACCATCGACTTCTACCACTACGGGGTGGTGGCGGATGTGGCGCTCGCGGAGGAACTGCCGCCGCTGGCCCCGACCTCGTCCGACACCGGTGGTTACCAGTGGCGTCGGCTCGACGAACCCTCCTGCCTGAGCGCCCTCGCTCTCCTCGCGGCCAGGGTGCCCCGGGTGTGAAACGGCCCGGCGGGTTAACAGACTCTCCAGGTTTACGGGTTGGCGGACGGCGGCTCGTGGCTCGCTGTACCCGCAAGTCGGAAGCGCCGGTTGACAGGGTATCGGCGTCGGAGGCTTACGCTTCGAGCATGTCGCTCACGGTGGTCACCGACTCGGCAGCCTGTCTGCCCGCTGCGCTCGCGGATGCGCGCGGCATCATCGTCGTTCCCCTGCATACCGTGGAGGCGGACGACGGCGCGGCGACGACGGCGCGCCCGACGGTCGCCGAACTCATTGACGCCTACCGTCTGGCCGCGCGGCGCGGCGACGAGGTGCTCGCGGTGCATGTCACGGCCGCCCTGTCGGGCACGGTCGAAAACGCCCGGACGGCGGCGCGCGAACTGGCCACACAGGGGATACCGGTCACGGCCCTGGACTCCGGGGCCTCGGGCGGCGCACTGGGGCTGGCCGCCCTGGCCGCCGCCGAGGCCGACGACGCCCGCCGCGGTGCCGCCCGCGCCCGCGAGTCGGCGGCCCGCTCCAGGCTGTTCTTCCTGGTTCAGGACCTGAACCACCTGCGGCGCGGCGGCAGGCTCAACCGTGGCACCGCCTTCGTCGGCGGAACCCTGGGCATTCGCCCCATCCTGACCACCGGGCCGGAGGGAATCGGCGTAGTCGAGACGGTCCGTGGTGCCGCCCGTGCCCGCCGCCACCTGATCGCGCAGGCCGTGCGTGCGGCGGGTGGAACCGCCCTGACCGGCCCGCGGCCACCCGCCGCGCCGGTGCGACTGGCCGTTCACTACGGCGACGATCCGGCCGACGGACGCGCCCTGGAGAACGATCTGGCAGATGCCATGGTCGAGGCCGGAGCCGTCGTAGAGTCCATCATGCGTTCACCCGCCGACCCGGCCAGCCGCGTCCACCTGGGCCCCGGCGCCCTGGGCATCGTCGTCGCCCCGCACCTGGAGCCGCCGCGCTAGTACACGCGCCGCCAGTGTCCACAGGCACCGTTCGCCGCACCCACCGCCGACGCCATCCACAGTCCCAGAGACGGGGCGACCTCAGTCGCCCTACCGTCGGCGCATGAGCGGCAAACGGGTGGCGGACCGGGTGGGCAAACGCCCCCTGACGGACTTCGTGCGCATCGCCTGCTCCACCGACCCGATCGAACCGGTGCGGCGCCCGCGGCGACTCGCCCTCGCCCCCAGGGCCGCCATCGGCATCGGCGTCGCCCTGGTGACACTGGCACTCGTTCTCGCCCTGCGCACGGTGCTGGTCGCCCCCAAGCCCCACAGCCGCGATGCCGCCACCACTTCGGCTGCCCCCGCGGCGACCGTCCCGGCTACCGATCCACTGGGAACCGTCGCGCCGGCCGGAGCTGAGGCGGGTGGGGAGGTGGTGGTGCACGTCGCCGGCGCCGTCACCAGCCCCGGCGTGGTCGTGCTGCCGGCGGGTGCCCGCGTCGTCGACGCGATCGCCGCCGCGGACGGCGCCCTGCCCGACGCGGACACCGACCAGCTCAACCTCGCCCGCATCCTCTCCGACGGCGAGCAGGTGCGTGTGCCGCACCAGGGAGAGGACGCCTCCAACTGGAACCTGGACGACGCCACCGCGGCGGGAACGAGCGCCGCGGGGAATGACGGCGGCGCCGAAGCCACCGGCGGCCGCGTCAACATCAACACCGCCACCGCCGCCGAACTGGAAGGCCTGACCGGCATCGGACCCGCCCTGGCCCAGCGCATCGTCGACTACCGCACCGAACACGGCCCCTTCACCGCCGTCGACGAACTCACCGACGTCTCCGGCATCGGCGCCGCCAAGCTCGAGGCACTCCGAGACGAGGCGACCGTATGAACAGCGATCGCATGAGCGCCAGGGCGGTCGGCGCGCGTCGGCACCGCGCCCACCGCACCGAGACCGCCCCCTGGGACGATCCCGCCACCCTGCGCCGCCTGTCCCCGAACCGGCGTGCGCGGCACGCCATCAGCGACAGTGCCCCACCGCCACTCGACCTGCGGCTGGCTCCCGCCGCGGTCGCTGCCTGGGCCGGCGCCTTCTGGGCGATCGGCCTAGGCGGAGAACGGCCCTGGCTGCCCGCGGCGGTCGGTGCGGCCGGTGCCGTGCTGGCAGCAATCCCCCTGGCCGTGGCCGGTGCCGGTTTCCGTCCGCCCCGGCACCGCCACGACCCCAGGCCCGGCGCCAACGCCCCCGACGGCTCCGCGATCGGATCGGTGTCCGCCTCACTGCTCGTACTGGTGCTGGCGGTCGCAGCGGTGCTCGCGGCCACCGCGGCCGGCTCCTGGGCTCGCAGCCGCGATCCACTCACCCTTGCCGCCGCGCAGGAGCGCACCGTCATCCTGACCGGCACGGTCACCCGCACACCGCGCGCCACCGCCACCGCACGCTGGACGACCGTCTTGACCACGCTCGCCGTCGACACCGTCGACGGCGCCCGCTCTCGCCTTACGGCAACGGTTCTGGGAGACGCCGACTGGTTGAAGGTGCCCATGGGCGCACCGGTGCGCGTACAGGTGCGGCTGCGGCCCGCGGACCCCGGCGGCGCCGAGGCCGCCATCATCGGCGCCAACGCCGCAGTGACCACCACCGGCCCCGCCACCGGGGTGCTCGGCACCGTCGCCTCCCTGCGTGACGGGCTCATCACCGCCGTCGGGCCGGAGCCCGCCCGGACGAAACCCGGGAGCGGGACCCGGGTGACCTGGCCGGCCGGCGCCCGTGCCCTCGTGCCCGGCGTCGCCCTCGGGGATGACCACGCGCTGCCCACCGAGGTGCGCGAGGACATGCGCACCGTGTCCATGACCCACTTGACGGCGGTCTCCGGTGAGCACGTAGCCATCGTCCTGGGCCTGGCGCTGACCGGACTGGGCATCCTGCCCCGGTGGGCGCGTGCCGGCGTCGGCGCCCTGGTCCTGGCCGGGCTGGTGGTGTTGGTGCGTCCGGACGGCTCCGTGCTGCGGGCGGCCGCCATGGGCGCGGTCATGCTGCTGGGCGTGGCGGCGGGAAGACGCTCCGCCTCTCTGCCGGCCCTGTGCACCGGGGTGATCGTCCTGCTGCTGGTCGACCCGTGGCAGGCCCGCGACTACGGCTTCGCCCTGTCCGTGCTGGCCACCGCCGGCATCCTGCTCGGCGCCGCCCCGCTGACCGCCGCCCTGTCCCGCCGCCTGCCGCGCCCGCTGGCCGCCGGCCTGGCGCTGCCGGTGGTCGCACAACTCGCCTGCGCCCCGGTGCTGGTACTCCTGCGTCCGAGCGTCGGCATCTGGTCGGTGGCGGCCAATGTGCTCGCCGCCCCGCCCGTGCCCGTAGCCACCGTCTGCGGCATCCTCGCCGCCCTGGTGGCGCCGTGGTGGCCGCAGGCCGCAGCGGTGATCGCGTGGCCGGCGACGGCCTCTTGCGCCTGGCTGGCGCTGGTGGCCCGGGTGTGCGCCCGCCTTCCGGGCGCTGCCCTCGCCTGGCCGGGGCAGTTGGGCGGGGCGCTGTTGCTGGCCGGCATAGAGGCGGCGGCGATCGCGGCCCTGTATCGGCGTGGCCGGCGGCGCGAACATGGCACCGGCCGCCGTGGCAGGCTATGAGCCATGGCAACCTCCCGAACCTCCCGCGGCGGCCGCCGCGCCCCCGCCGGACCCGCCTGGGACGAGGTCGAGCTCGCGCCGATCGTGCTGATCCGGGCGGGGGAGGAGCTGCTCGCCGACCGGGCCGTATCGCGGCTCCAGGCCCAGGCGCGCCGACGGGACCCGGCCACCGAGGTCACCATCGTCCAGGCCGCCACCTACGAGGCCCACCAGCTGGACACGCTGGTGTCGCCATCCCTGTTCGGCGAGCCCAAGCTCGTGCTCATACCCGCCCTGGAGCAGATGACCGACGCGCTGCTGACGGACCTGCTCGCCTACGTGCCCGCGCCCGCCCCGGATGTCACGGTGATCCTGCGGCACAACGGCGGCCAGCGCGGCAAGAGGCTACTGGACGCGCTCGGCAAGTCCTCCTACCCGGTCTGCACGATCCAGGCCGTGAAGTCTCCCAAGGACAAGGCCGCCCTGGTGAGCGCAGACGTACGGCGGGCCGGGCGCCGCATGGAGCCCGACGCCGTCGGGGCGCTGGTTGACGCGCTCGGAAACGACCTGCGGGAACTGTGTGCGGCCGCCGAGCAACTCATTTCCGACACGCAGGGCACCATCACCGTTGACATCGTCAACACCTACTACGCCGGTCGCTTCGAGGCCACCGGCTTCACCGTCGCCGACGCCGCCGCGGCCGGGAACGTCGCCCAGGCCGTCACCGCCCTGCGGCACGCCCTGGCCACCGGCACCGACCCGGTGCCCATCGTCGCCGCCCTGGCCATGAAGATCCGCCAACTCGCCCGGGTCGCCGCCATGGGTGGTCGCCGTGGCATGACCGCTCGCGACCTGGGCATGGCGCCGTGGCAGGCAGACCGCGCCCGCCGCGAGCTGGCCGGCTGGTCCGACGACGCCCTCGCCGTGGCGATCCAGGCGGTAGCCCGCGCCGACGCCGAGGTCAAGGGCGCCTCCCGCGACCCCGTCTACGCCGTCGAGCGGGCCGTTATCACCATCTGCGACGCCCGCCGCGGAAGAGTGCCGGGGCGCTCCTCCTAGCGCCGGACCTACCGCCGGGTGCTTGGCCGCCCGCCGCTCAGGACTGTGCGATGGCGGCCAGAGTCAGCGCGGTGCGCATTGCCGCGCACGCCGCCTCGTAACCCTTGTCCTCGTCGGAGCCGGGGCCACCGCAGCGGGCGAGCGCCTGGGCCTCGTCGTCGCAGGTGAGCAGGCCGAAACCCACCGGCACCCCCGTGTCGAGGGCAACCCTGCTCAGCCCGTCGGTGGCGGCTCGGCACACGTAGTCGAAGTGCGGAGTGCCGCCGCGGATGACCACCCCCAGCGCCACGACGGCATCGGCCCCGCCTCGCGCCGCGGCGGCGGCGAGGATCGGCAACTCGAAGGAGCCGACGGCCCGCACAACGTTAGCCCGCGCCCCGGCGTCCTCGATAGCGCGCAGGGCCCCCGCGAGCAGACCGTCCATGACCTGCTCATGCCACTGGGCGGCGACAACCGTCACCTTCATTCCATGCGCGCGCGGTGCACTCTGCTCCGGCGCCCCGGTTCCACTCATCGTGCTGCTCCTTCGGTCTCGTTGATGCTGCTGTCGCCGGTGCGGTCGCCGCTGTCGTCCAGCGCCGGTCGGTCACTGGAGGCCGTCTCCTCGGAGGGCAGGGCAGCCGACGGGGGAGGTGTCCCGCCGGCGTCGAGCCCCGTGAACAGGTGCCCCATGCGATCACGTTTGGTGCGCAGGTAGGTGAGGTTCTCCCCGTTGGCGAAGGTCGGCGTCGCCCGCCGGGCGGACACGCTCACCCCGTAGCGCTCCAGGCCCGCGACCTTGTCCGGGTTGTTCGTCATGAGCTCGACCGAGCGCACGCCGAGGAACCTCAGCACCTGGGCGGCGGTGGCATAGCTGCGCGCATCGGCCGGCAGCCCCAGTGCGACGTTGGCGTCGAGGGTGTCCATGCCCCCCTCCTGGAGCGCGTAGGCGCGCAGCTTGTCGATGAGCCCGATGCCGCGCCCCTCATGATCGGAGGCATAGACGAGCACGCCGCGTCCGCGGGCGCTGATCGTCTCCATGGCGGCGCGCAGCTGCGGCCCGCAGTCGCAGCGCAGGGAGGAGAGGACGTCGCCGGTCAGGCAGGCGGAATGCACCCTGGTGAGGACGTCCTCGCCGTCGCCGATACTGCCGCACACGAGCGCGAGGTACTCGGCGCCGTCGACCCGGCTGCGCAGGGCATGAGCGGTGAACTCTCCGTGGGCGGTGGGCAGGTGCGCCGTGACGACCTCCTCGACGAGCTCCTCGTGCAGCCACCGGAAGTGTTCGAGCTCGCCTACCGAGATCATGGGTATGGAATGCGCGTCGGCCAACTGACACAGCTCGTGGCGGCGCGCCATGGTTCCGTCGTCGTTGACGACCTCGACGAGGACCCCGACCGGGCGGTGACCGGACAGGCGCATGAGGTCGATGGCGGCCTCGGTGTGCCCGCGGCGCGCAAGAATCCCTCCCCGGCGGGCGCGCAGCGGGAAGACGTGGCCGGGGTGGACGAGGTCGGTCGGTACGGAGTCCGGGTCTGCCAGGACGCGGATGGTGCGTGCCCGGTCGGCGGCGCTCACGCCGGTCGTAACCCCGTTGCGGGCGTCTGCGCTTAGCGTGAAGGCCGTTCGCTTGGGGTCGGTATTGCGATCAGTCATCATGGGGATGTCCAGGCGATCGAGCTCCTCCGCCGTCGTGGGCACGCAGATGATTCCCGTTGAGTGGCGGACGGCGAAGGCCAGTTGCTCGGCGGTGGCCGTCTGTGCCGGGAAAATGAGGTCCCCCTCGTTCTCCCGGGCCTCGTCGTCGACGACGATCACCATGCGGCCTGCGCGAAGCGCGCCGAGGGCCTGCTCGACGGTGTCGAAGCGGATGCCGGCAGACGTGTCCGCGGGACCGGCAGTCGGATCGTCCCGGTGCTCCATGGGGCGGGTGCTGTCGGGCATGCTCACGCCTTCTCCCGATCCGACCCGGCGGCGAGGAGCCGTTCGACGTACTTCGACATGACATCGACCTCCAGGTTCACCCGATCGCCCGGCGCTCTGATGCCGAGGGTCGTGCGGCGCAGAGTCTCTGGAATGAGGCCGACGGTGAAGGACGGCCCGCCCCGGTCCGGGGCCTTGCCATTCCCGGTACCGTCGTCGACGTCGACCACGGTCAGGGAGACCCCGTCGAGGGCGACGGAGCCCTTGCCGGCGACGTAGCGGGCGAGATGCCGGGGCAGGCCGAGGCGCACGAGGTCCCAGTGCTCCCCGTGCCGGCGGTCAAGGATGTTGACGGTTGCGTCGACGTGTCCCTGGACGACGTGCCCGCCCAGGCGGTCACCCGCGCGCAGCGCCCGTTCGAGGTTGACGTGGTGGTCGGGGGCCAGGTCGCCCAGGTTGGTGCGGGCGAGCGTCTCCGCCATGAGGTCCGCGGTGAAGGCGCCGTCGTGCAGTTCGGTGACGGTCAGGCAGCAGCCGTTGACGGCGATGGAGTCGCCCTCCCGCGCGTCCCGGGTGACCGTCGGCGCGTCGACCGTGAGCCGGGCGGAGTCTGCCATGGTCTCGAGCCGGACGACCCGTCCGAGCTCCTCAACGATTCCCGTGAACATCAGTGATTCTCCTCAGCGTGTTGTGGGGGAGTGGGTGGAGTCATGGATGAGGGGACGGTTGTGGTGGCGAGGTCTGTGCCGCCGAGATCACCGGTCACGCGGATCGCAGGATCGCCGCCCGCGTCTAGAACCTCGACGTGAACCTGCCCGAGGCGCAGGATGTCGGCGATCGTCGACACTCCGAAGTCAGCTGTGGCGGCGAGCCCGGCGCCGAGCAGCGCGGGCGCGATGTAGGCGACCACCTCGTCGATTACGCCCGCGCGCAGGAAGGCGGCCGCGAGGGTGGGGCCGCCCTCCAGGAGGACGTGGCGGATCTCGCGGGCGGCGAGGGCGTTGAGTACGGCGTGCGGGTCGCGCTCCGATAGCAGGAGGTGATTGTCGTCGGCGAGCACCCGCGCGGTGGGTGGGACGGGACGCGAGCCGACGACGACGCGCAGCGGCTGAAGTCTGGCCGGTGCCGGTTCACCCGCCTCGTCACGGATGGTGAGTGCCGGGTCGTCGGCGAGTACGGTGCCGGTGCCCACCATGATGGCATCACAGTCGCGGCGCAGGCGGTGTGCGTCGTGTCGGGCCGCCGGAGGGGTGATCCAACGGCTTGTCGCATCGGCAGCGGCGATGCGGCCGTCGAGGGTCGCCGCGAGCTTCCAGGTCACCATGGGACGGCCGGTCCTGACGGCGAAGAGCCAGGGGCGCATGAGCCGTGCGGCCTGCTCGGCGCACAGGCCGCGCTGGACGCGGACCCCGGCGGCTGCGAGGGCGGCCGCACCGCCCCGAGCCTGCGCGGTGGGATCGTCCAGGGCGTAGATGACCTTGGCGACCCCCGCGTCGAGGAGCGCCTGAGAGCACGGGCCGGTGCGGCCCTGGTGATTGCAGGGCTCAAGCGTGACGACAGCGGTGGTGCCGCGCGCGCTGAAGCCCGACGCCGCCAGGTTCTTCAGGGCATCGACCTCGGCGTGGGCGGTGCCGGCGCCGCGGTGGTGGCCCTCGGCCAGGACGTCTCCCGTGCGGGAGAGAATGACGCAACCGACCCGGGGATTGGGACCGGCAGGGACGTCGGGGGAGGCGGCTGCGTCGAGGGCGCGGTGCATCGCGGCCGTCTCCGCAATCGAGAACGCGGTCATGTGGTCCTCTCCCTCGGGTGCGCTGGGGGAGAGGACGCGCGGGCGCGTCGGCCAACGGCCACATGACGCGACATCGCGTGTCCCGTGTGCGCTTCCCATCCGGACTTTTACCGTCGGTCCAGGAGTTCCACCTGGTCAGCCGACCGCAGAAGCGGACGGGTCGCGGACTGTCACCGCCGGTTCGGACTTACACCGACCCCAGAGCACACGAGAATGTCTCGTTGCGGCGAATATACCGAGACATGGCGATTGACACCAGCGATTTCGGTGGGGAGAGGGAACAGGCCGGGTTACTTCTTGCGATATAGGGACTTCGTGGCGAAGACCGGCTCGTTGGTCACCTGAATCCCCAGGGAGCGGAAGATGCCCTCGTCCACCGGTCCCAGGATGGTCGAGGTGTGCACGTCGCAGCCGCGCAGGCTGCCCAGCTCGTCCAGCGCGCGGGCGGCGTTGGCATCCCCGTTGGCTGACACCGCCAGCGCGATCAGTACCTCGTCGGTGTGTAGGCGCGGGTTGCGGCTGCCCAGGTGGCGGGTCTTGAGCGTCTGGATCGGTTCGATCGACTCCTTGGCGAGCAGGTCGACCGTCGGGTCTATGCCGGCCAGGCGCTTGAGGGCGTTGAGCAGCATGGCGGAGGAGCAGCCCAGCAGCGGGGAGGTCTTGCCCAGCGCGATGGTTCCGTCAGGCAGCTCAATGGCCGCGGCCGGCGCATCGGTCGCAGCGGCCAACTCCAATGCCGGTTTGACGACGGAACGGTCCTCCTTGGCAATGCCGAGCTTGCTCATCAGCAGGGCGATCCGCCCGGACTGGACCGGCTCGAGCATGTCCCGCTTCTCCGCCACCAGCGCCTTGTAGTAGCGGCGGATCACCTCCTGTTTGGAGGCCTCCCGGCACACGTCGTCGTCGCTGATGCAGTAGCCGGCCATATTCACCCCCATGTCGGTGGGGGAGGCGTACGGGGAGGTGCCCATGATCTGCTCGAACAGGCGTGAGAGCACCGGGAACACTTCAACGTCGCGGTTGTAGTTGACGGTCTGCACGCCGTGGGTGGCCAGGTGGTAGGGGTCGATCATGTTCACGTCGTCAAGGTCGGCGGTGGCGGCCTCGTAGGCGATGTTGACCGGGTGGTCCAGCGGCAGATTCCAGATGGGGAAGGTCTCGAACTTGGCGTAGCCGGAGGAGATGCCGCGCACGTGGTCGTGGTAGATCTGCGACAGGCAGGTGGCCATCTTTCCCGATCCCGGCCCCGGCGCGGTGACCACCACCAGGTCGCGGGACGTCTTGATGTACTCATTGCGCCCGTACCCCTGGTCGGAGACGATGCGCGCCACGTCGTTGGGGTAACCGGGGATCGGGAAGTGGCGGTAGACGGTGATGCCGAGCTTCTCCAGTTTGCGCTTGAACTCGGCGGCCTGCTGGTTGTCGTCGGTCCACTGGGTGATCACCACGCTGCCCACATACAGCCCGTAGTCGCGGAAGGCATCCACATGGCGGAGTACCTCGTCCTCGTAGGAGGTGCCGTGGTCGGCGCGGATCTTGTGGCGGGCGAAGTCCTTGGCATTGACGGCGACGATGATCTCCACGTCGTCGGCCAACTCGGCGAGCATCACGATCTTGTTGTCGGGGGTGAAACCGGGCAGGACGCGGGAGGCGTGCATGTCGTCGATGAGCTTGCCGCCGAACTCCAGGTAGAGCTTGCCGCCGAACTGGGCCCGGCGTTGTGCGATTCGCTCGGACTGCAGTTTGAGGTATTTGTCCCGGTCGAACCCGATGCGCATGCGTTCTCCTCACGGTCGCCTGAATGTGCGGCCGGGCGGGAGGGCGCCGGCCTGAGGAATCGTAACGCCGTCGGAGCGGGCCACGAGTACGGGTCCGGAAGACGGAAACCAGGAAGGGCGCCTCCCAGTTGGGAGACGCCCTTCCAGACGCATTCGTGCGCGCGCCGGGTCACATGGCGTTGACGCGCTTGGCCAGCTTCGACTTGCGGTTGCGGGCCTGGTTGCGGTGAATGACGCCCTTGGAGACGGCCTTGTCCAGCTTGCGGCAGGCCTTGCGCAGGTGCTCCTCGGCGGCCTGCTTGTCGCCGGCCTCGACGGCCTCGCGCGTCCGGCGCACGTAGGTCTTGAGCTCGGACTTGACGGACTTGTTGCGCAGGCGGGCCTTCTCGTTGGTCTTGATGCGCTTGATCTGAGACTTGATGTTCGCCACTGTGAGTGAAGCTTTCTGGTGTCTGAATGGTCAATGGCCGGAGAGAGGGTTGGCGCCGCGGGCGGACTTGAGGTGGTGGAAGCACCCGGCAGGCCCGGTCGCCGGACCCCGAAGCCGGCCAGGCCAGAGGTCCAAGCGCACTTTAGCACCGGATACACCGGCAATACTCGGTCGAATACCGGCCGACGACGTGAAGTGCGTCGCGCCGCAGCCACCCGTGGCGGGTGATCAGGACCAGTGCGCCCGCAGAGCGGTAACGACGCCGTCGAAGGTTGACCGCTTCATGGTGGCGCCCTCGCGGCGCACCACATCCGGCTCGACGAGCAGCAGGCGGTCCAGGCGCACCTCGCTGGGGCGGCCCTTGGAGTCCCAGGGCCCGGTGCCGACGTCGTGCCAGTAGCGACCCCAGCGGGCCTCCTGGGCGGCGTCAAGGTCGTGGTCCTTGCTGGTCAACTGGGCGGCGACGAGCCGCTTGCCGTGGTGGGCCAGGACGAGCACGGGACGGTCCTTGCCCTGGGTGGCGTCCTCCTCGAAGGGCACCCAGGTCCACACCACCTCGCCGGGATCGGCGTCGCCGTCGGGATCGGGGGAGTAGGTGAAGTCCGGAAGTCCCAGGGAGGCGACGTCGTAAACGCCGACGCCGTCGTGCGCGCCCGTGCGGGGGCTGTGTGCCGGCGCCTGGGGGTGGGAGACGGTGTGCGCGGCACTCTTGGACGCACCCGCCCGCTTCGCCTCAGGCCGGGACGAGCTGCGCTTGCGCGACTTCTCCCGGGTGCTCAGCTCCTCCTCTAGGGCGTCGGTTACGGTCCGTTTGGCGCTGGAGGTAAGAATCCGGGCGATCCGCTTGAGCAGTGGGGAGGGCATGAGCCGACCCTACCGTCACGCATACGGTTCTCCACCACACGTACGACTTCCCGCCACACGTACGCGTTTTGGAGCCATGCGACTGCTAGAGGCGGGAACCTCCAAAACGCGTACGTCAGGGGCAAACGCGTACGCACGGCGGGGCGTAGGCCTACGCGCGAGGGGCACTCCGTCAGACCCGAGGCGTTGCCCGCCGGGCCATGCGCGCCAGCAGCGCCCAGAAGACCGCGCAGCCCGCCACGGCCCAGGCCAGGACCGGACCGATGCCGGCCCAGTCCAGGCCGCCGGCGTCGGTGAGGGCGCTCGAGCCGAGCGTCAGCGCCCGCGTTACCAGCGAGTACGGCCACAAACCCGCCAGTGTCTGCGCCTTGTAGGCGACCCCAATGCCGATCACCGCACCGGCCAGCCCCAGGGCCACTGGCGCGGCGAAGGACCGCATCCGCATCGACAACAGGGACTGCAAACCAACCAGCGGCACCGCCGCCACCACCGCCAGTAGTGCCGAGACCGCGAAGCCGATGGGCAGGCCCCCAGCCAGGTGCAGGAACACAATGCCGGACAGCCAGGTGAGTGCGATCAGCAGCAACTGCATGGCGGCCACCGGCATCAGGATCACGCCCGTCTTCGCCAGGGCGACCGCGGCCGGAGAGTGCGGTGTCGTGGCCATGTAGTTCCAAGACGAGCCCCGATGCTCCGGGCGCCACGCCGCCGCCAGCAGCAGGGCGACCGCGATCGAGAAGAAGAACAGGCCGTAGAACAGGGTGACTTGACCGACGAAGGTCTCCCAAGTAGGCGACAGCACCTCCTGATTCATTGCGAAGTTGACCGATCCGGAGATGACGGTGAGCACCGGCAGTACCGCCACGACCCACCACACCAGGGACCTGCGTAGCTTGAGGGCCTCCACGGCCAGCAGGGCCGGCCAGGTGCCTTTTTTGGCGGTCGGCGTCGAGGTAACCGAAATGGGGACGGGAGTACCGCGTGAAACACTGGTTGCGGGCACGGGGCTCACCTTTCGATGCGGTCGAGGCGGGAAGTGATTGCGTAGAAACAGGCGGCGGCCAGCCCCAGAAACCCGGCTATCCAGCCCAGGGGTGGGCGGGCGACCATGACGTCGCCGGTGCCGACCTGGGAGATGGGGCAGATCATCGCCCAGTACCCCCATGGCAGCAGCCGCGCGAGCCAGGCCGGGGCGAGGAACATGTACACGCCGATGAAGGCCCCCACCAGCCCGAGGCCCACACACGCAAGCTGGTTGTCGAGCACGGCCGCGAGCAGAACATGCAGCGCGCACATGGCCAGGTCGACGCCGATCAACAGGGCGGTGTATCCGGCCCATATCCCGATCGGCAGCGGCACGGTGGCGCCGGCGGTGCAGGCTGCCAGTATTAGCGCCAGCGTCTGCAACGCGAGTGTCGGCACCAGCACGAGTGCCAGGGTGGCGAACTTGGCCCGACACAGCCGCCCGGGCGTCAGGCCGGCCGTCGCAGACAGGTACCAGCCGCCGGATGCGTGCTCAATGTCGGTCAGGCGGCTGGCCAGTACGGCCACCAGGATCGGCGAGAACAGGGCGTTGATCAGCGCATACTGCAGCAGGATCCCCTCCCACGGGTGGGCGGCCGGATCGTTCAGGCCCGCCCGGGAGGACGCGGACAGCGGCGCGGCGAACGCCACCGCCGTCACACCCAGCACGGTCACGATCGGCGTGGTGCGAAGGCGCCGCAGCTTGGCCAGTTCCATTCGCACGGCGACGCGGAAGGACCCGCCCGGGCTTTGCGGCGGTACGTAACCGCCGCAGCCGTGGCGCCCGCGGGAGGGCATGGCGACTGTCGGCTGTGCACCCATCACAGCGCCCCCGCTCCGCCGGTCAGGTCCATGAAGACGTCCTCCAGGCTTTGGGGCTCACGCCGCAGCTCATACACGGGGACGTCCGCGGCCACCAGCCGCCGCACCAGCTCGGCGGCGGCCCCGGGAGACAAGCCGGGAATTCGTACACCGGCGTCTGTCACGACCGTCGTCGCAGGCGGCTCCGGGGCAGGGCGGTTGCCTGCGGCACCGTCCAGGCCGGCCAGCATTGTCGGGGTGAGGGCCTGTGGCCGGGGCGTGACCAGGAGCAGGTCCGGCACCGAACGGCGCATGAGCTCGGCACGCGTGCCCTGGAAGACGAGCCTGCCGGCCGACAGGACGCCGAGCACGCTCGCCATGCGGTCGATCTCATCGAGCAGGTGACTGGAGACCATCACCGTCACGCCCTCACCCGCCAACGACACCAGCAGATTGCGCACCTCCTCGATGCCGGCCGGATCAAGGCCGTTGGTCGGCTCGTCCAGGATGAGGAGCTCCGGCTGGCGGGCCAGCGCCATGGCGATCCCCAGCCGCTGCTTCATACCCATCGAGTAGGTCTTCACCAGGCGGTCCCGATGGCCGGTCAGACGCACCAGGTCAAGGGCCCGGTTCACCTGGGCGTCGCTGAGCCCGAGCATGCGCTGCACCAGGCGCATGTTCTCGGCGCCCGTCAGGTGCCCGTAGCCGGGCGGCTGCTCGATCATGGAGCCGGTGCGCGCCATGAGCCCGCCGCGACTGCGCCGATCCAGCGGGACGCCGAACAGGTTCACGCTTCCAGACGTCGGTGTCAGCAGGCCGAGCAACAGCTTCATGGTCGTGGACTTGCCGGAGCCATTGGGGCCCAGGAAGCCGTAGACGACGCCGCGGGGAATGACAAGGTCGAGGTGGTCGACAGCGGTGCGGGCGGCGGCGCCCCTGCCGAAGATCTTGGTCAGGGCACCGGTGGTGACGACGGCGTCCGGGAACCGCGCCGCGGCGTCGCCCCCGGTGGGTCCGGGGCGGGTGAGGGTGACTGTGTTCATGCCTTGCAGCATTCCCGCGCCCGCGGTCGTCGGCATCAGGCCCGGGGCGGAAGTTCGGGCGCGCTCGGTCGCCGGACTCATACTCGGGTATGAAGACCCGGCCCCCGCCGTGCCGCTACCGTCGCATACCGGACAGCGCTCCGTGGAGGGCAGGCCCCTTACACAGGTGGGGAGAGGCGGGGATGAGGATGCGCGACGGCGAGGCAGCGGGGCGTGGCCGGCGGGCGCCGGCCGTGCCGGACAGCGGTGTGCGGCGGTGGCCGCCAAGGGGGCGTCCGGGTGTGGCCGACATGCTGCTGGCCGTCTCCCTGGCCTATGTGTGCGCATGGAATCCGCCCATGATCACGGAGCAGCCGGCCGGCGCTCTGCGCAACGCACTCGTCGACTCCGGTGCCTACGTCATCATCCTCGCCGTGTGCTGCGTGGCCATCGCGCTGCGCCGCCTCGCCCCGACCGTCGCCGTTGTCGCCGTCGGAGTGGCGCTTGCCGCTCATGTACTGATCTTCGACGGGCTCTCCATCCTCGCCATCGTCGCCTGCCTGGTGGCGGTGGAGACCTGCACGAGTCGTGTCCCGCGCCCCCACGCCTGGCCGCTGGCGGCCCTGGGCTACCTCGGTGGCGCGGTCGGCGCCCTGCGCGCGGACAAGCTGATCGACCCGCCCACCCCGGGCGCCGAGCTGATCGTCCTCGCGGTGAGCTGGGCGTTCATCACCGTCGCCGTCCTGACCGGCCTGCTGCGCCGACGCGCTCGCGAGCGGATCGAGCAGGCCCTGGAGCGGGCAGAGGTACTGGCCGCCCAGCAGGAGGCCGAACGACGTCTGGCCGTGGTGGCCGAGAGGCAGCGCATCGCCCGGGACGTGCACGACCTGCTGGGGCACTCGCTGTCCGTCATCGGCATGCAGGCCGAGGGCGCCCGGGCCGTCCTGGCTACTGATCCCGCGGCCGCCGCCGAGGCGCTGGCGGTGATCGGGCGGACGAGCCGGCGCTCCGTCTCCGAAGTGCACGCACTGGTCGACATGCTGCGCGCCGACGTCGACGAATCCCCCTTGGCCCGGCCCTCGCCGCAGTCGGACGGGAGCGCGGCACCGGCCGGCTCGAGTCCGGGCCTCGACGACGTGCCACGGCTCGTTACGGGTGCGCGGCGGGCGGGCCTGCCGCTCACCCTCGACCTGCGCTGCGACGCCGAGCCGCCGGCCCCGGTGGGGGAGGCGGCGTACCGCTGCGTACAGGAGGCCCTGACCAACGTGATGCGCCATGCCGCATTCGCGCCGACCAAGGTCCGGGTGCGGGGCGAGGACGGAGGAGTCGATATCGTCGTCGAGAATGCGGAGCCCATATCGGCCGGAGGCGGTGCCGCTGGCGCACTGGACGACGACACCCGGCGGGGAGCGGGGCTGCAGACCATGCGCGAACGAGTGGTGGCGCTCAACGGCCGGTTGTGGGCCGGGGAGCGGTCGGAGGGCGGCTGGCGCGTGCACGTCACCCTGCCGGCGCCGTCGCACCTCACCCAGGCGCAGCCGGGACAGGCCGCATGAACGGCATCATCAGGGTCGCGCTGGTGGACGACGAGCCGCTGTTCACCGCGGGGCTGACCATGCTGCTGGGGGCACAGCCGGACATCGAGGTCGCCTGGCAGGCCGGCGACGGTTGCCAGGCGCTGCGGCGTGCGCAGAGCGATCCCGTGGACGTGATCCTGCTGGATGTGCAGATGCCCGGCGTCGACGGCCTGGCCACGACCCGCCGCCTGATTGAGGCGGGAGCCCAGGGCCGCATCGTCATACTCACCACCTTCGACACCGACGGCTACGTCATGGGTGCCAT
Source organism: Actinomyces sp. Z5 (assembly GCF_003287795.1). Lineage (NCBI taxonomy): Bacteria > Bacillati > Actinomycetota > Actinomycetes > Actinomycetales > Actinomycetaceae > Actinomyces > Actinomyces sp. Z5. The sequence continues at coordinate 2,600 of NZ_QMIN01000039.1, read as the reverse complement.
CGAGGCCGGCGCGGCCGGGTTCCTGTTGAAGAACACGGCCCCGGAGCGGCTTATCGAGGCGGTGCGCACCGTCCATGGCGGCGACTCGGTCATCTCGCCCGGACCGACGCGGCGGTTGTTGACCGCCGTACGCGCCGGCCAGGAAGAGCAAACCCGGACCCAACCGCCGCCGCTGCCCGGTGGGCTCACCGAGCGGGAGACGGAGGTACTCGCGCTGGTGGCCCGGGGGCTGACCAACCAGGAGATCTGCGACCGGCTGTGGCTGTCCATGGCGACGGTGAAGACACACATCTCCCACCTGTTGGCCAAGACCGGGGCGCGCGACCGGGTGCAGCTGGTGCTACTGGCGCTGCGCACCGGCGTCGTCGAGCTTGATGAGCTGCTGATCGAGACAGAGGCGTGAGCCAGTCCTGAGACAGCCGTGAGGCAGCTCCGGCACCCGATGGGGCCTCGGGGAGGCCGCGCAGGCCGTCCTGATCTGCGTCGGCGGCTGCGGCCGAGCCGCCGACGGGCTTAGAACACTCCTCCGAAGACCCAGCCGAACAGTGCCTGGGCGTAGAGCAGGCCGGCCACCAGGTTGCAGACTGTGCCGGCGAGGAACACCAGCACGGGCTTCCAGCCGGCCTCCCGCAGGGCACCGACGCGGAACTCCAGGCCGATCGACACGAAGGCCAGTGTGAAGAACAGGGTCTGGAGCGCTTTGGCGGAGGCCAGACCGGTGCTCAACCAACTGCTCTCGTCCGCGACCAGGCCGGGCGCGGCGGCGGCACTGGCGGAGACCAGCACCGACGCGGCGATGAAGCCGAGAACGAACTTCGGGAAGCGCTGCCAGACCTCGCGCCAACCGGGGCGGGTAGCAGAGGCGGCGGTGCCGTCGGCGTCACGGCGGTCCACGCGCAGGGTGAACCAGAGGGACAGGCCCACGGCAACGAAGCCGATGAGAGCGTTCTGCGTCATCTTCACAATCGCGGCGAACTCGAGCACGTCCTCGCCGGCGACGGCCCCCGCGGCGGTGACTGCCGCCGTGGTGTCGATGTTTCCGCCGATCCAGGCCCCCGCCACCGGCGCGGACAGTCCCAGGAGGGCGGCGAGCCACGGCAGCAGGAAGATGCTCGGCAGGGCGAAGACCACGACGAGCCCGGCCGTGTAGGCGAGCTGCTCGCGCTTGGCGTTGACGGCACCTGCCGCCGCCACGGCGGCCGAGACCCCGCAGATCGACAGCGCCGTGGCCAACAGGGCCTTGAGGTGCGGTTCGACGCGCAGCAGGCCGGCGATCCACCAGGTGAACAGGAAAACCGTGGAGATCATGAGCAGGGCCTGAATGATCGCCGGCGCCGCCGCGGAGACGATCACGTTGATGTTGACGGTCGACCCCAGGAGTACGAGCCCCGTCTTAATGAAGAACTCGGTGCGGAACGCCGCCGAGAGGCGGTCGATGACGCCGAGCGCCGACAGGAGGGCATTGGCGACGAATCCCAGGGCGATGGCGTAGACGGGGAACTCGATCGACCCGGCGATTCCGCCGAGCCAGGTCCCCTCGCTCCAAAGGGGGACGTGACTGTCCAGGTAGTCGACGGTCGCGGCCAGGCCGACGACGACGGTGACACCGAGCAGCGTCCAGCCCGGGGAGGTGGACTCCGGGCGGGCGTCCGGGGTGGGCTCGGCGGCGGGGCCGGCAGCAGTGGGCGCGGGCGTGTTGACGCGGGCGGGAGCACTCATCACAACCACCCCGAGATGTTCGGGATGATGCCCAGCAGGGCCAGAACGAGCAGGCCGAGTCCGGTGATGGTGGCCACCCAGTCCTCGCTCAGGGAGAACTTTCCGTCCCCATTGGGCGGGATGACGGTGGTGGGTGGGACGTCCACGTGGCCGTCCGCGGCCTTGGTATTACGGCCGGTGTTAGTGGTAGGGGACATGGGCAGACCTTTCGGGTACTGCTGCGTACACGTCAGGACCTGCCCAGACAAGTGGGGCCCGTTAGAGGGACAGACACAGGAGGAGTCGTCGGCAGGCACCTGCCGACGCAGCTCGTGTCAAGGGAAGGGCGTGTCAGTCGGCAGCGGTGATGCGGATACCGCGACACATACACATCTCGGCCGCGCCGAAACGGCCGCCGGCTGCGCCGATGGCCGAACGGAGCGGGAGAGTACTGAACACGGCTCGGACCATAGGACAGGGCGGAGCCGACAATCCAGGCCCGTCCGCATGGCGAACTGCGGTGATTCTCGGCACGCAACTGGCTGTTTGTGTTTGTGGGTGCGGTGGTTCGGGCGCGGCTGGTGGTGTGGTTGTCGGGTTCGGGGCCCTGTTCGACGAGAGCCGGCCTACCAGGTGGTCGGGTTCGGGTGTGGGAGGTCGTATTCGGATCGCCGAGGTCGTGTTCGGGCCGCCGAGGTCGTATTCGGCCGATCGGAGGACGTCCTCGGGCCGCCGTGGGGTGGACGGTTCGTGTGTTCCGGTGACGGTTCGGCACTTAGTACCGACGATTCGTACTCTTCTACGACGGTTCGGCACCTAGGGGTACGTACCGTCGCTGTTATGTCTCAGGACATCGGTGACAGTTCTGTGTCAGGACATCGGTGACAGTTCGTGGGTTGTTG
>NZ_QMIN01000038.1:8017-45990 GCF_003287795.1 Actinomyces sp. Z5 | reverse complement strand
GCTCGGCCCCCTGGCGGCCCGGTCGGCGCGCGTTGTGTGCGCGCCGACCGGGCCGTCGGCCTACGCCGTCACCGCTGGGCGGGCAGCCGCTGCGCCGCAGAGACGAAGCCGAAGGTCTGCGGGACGTGGTGGGAGCGGGTGTATTCGAACGGCACCCCGCCAGAGTCGAAGCCGAGCGACTCCATAACCCCCACGCAGTCCAGGCCGCCCAGGTCCAGGTGGCGGCGGTCCAACTCGTCCGCCCCCTCGATGGTGATCATGCGCGAGGCCGTGGCGATATGCACCCCCAGTTCGTTCTCCAGGTAGGCGTAGATGGAGGTCTCTGCGGCTTCCCGGGGAATGTCGGGGACCACCGAGCGCAGGAACCGGTTGTGGTCGATGATGGCGGGCCGGTTGTTCAGCAGCCGTAGCCGGCGCAGGTACAGCACCTGCGCGTCCGCGGTGAGGCCGGAGGCCTGTGCCACCGAGTCGGTAATGGTTTCAACCGTTGCGGACAGCAGCACGGTGCGTACCGTGATGCCGATGCGTCTGCCGGCCTCGGCCAGGGACTCGATGCCGGACAGGAAGAACAGAGACGTCGAACGAGGGCGGTAGATCACCTGGATGCCCTTGCCGTGGATGGGCTGAACGTAACCCTGCGAGCCCAGATACTGCACCGCCTTGCGCACCGTGGGGCGGGTGGTGGCGAAGTCGGCGCTCAGCCGGTTCTCGCTGGGCAGGAAGGAACGGAAGGGGAAGGTGCCGTCCTCTATCCGAGTGCGCAGGAACTCGTAGATCTCCTGATACTTCGGCACGTGCGCATGCTCGCGTTGGCGCGGGGGCTGAGAGGCGGCCACGGTGTGCTCTCCTCCGGTCGGGTGTTGGACGGCTGGGGCGCCGGGTGACGCTAGCCTATGCGCCCGCCCCGGCGTGAACCGCCTACGCGTGCACGGCGCCCCGCCGCGTCCGCGCCCGGCGGGCGGTGTTAACGGCGTCGGGCAGGGCCGCCAGCAGGCGCTCCACATCCTCGGCGCCCGTCTCCCGGCCCATGGAGCAGCGCAGCGTCGCCCGGGCCGCCTCCTCCCCGTAGCCCATGGCCAGCAGCACGTGGCTCGGCCGGGAGACACCCGCATGGCAGGCCGACCCGGCGGACACGTCGATGCCCGCCATGTCCAGCGCCATCAGCAGCGCCTCGGCGTCGGCGTCCTCAACCCACAGGTGGGCCGTGCCCGGCAGATGCGCCGCATCATCGGGCAGGGTTGCGTGCACGCCCACCAGCGCCGTCGCCCCCGCCAGCAGGCGCGTCCGCAGCGCCTCCAGCCGCGTCGCCTCCGCCGCCCGCTCGGCCACGGTCAGCTCCACTGCCAGCGCCAGCGCCCGCGCCCCGACCACGTCCTGTGTGCCCGAGCGCAGCCCCCGCTCCTGGCGCCCGCCCCCCGTCGGCGCCATCAGGGAGAAGTCTCGCCGCGCGACCAGGGCGCCGACGCCGACCGGCGCGCCGAGCTTGTGCCCGCTCAGCGACAGCGCATCCAGCCCCCAGCCGTGAAAGTCCAGCGGTATCCGGCCCACCGCGGCCACCGCGTCGGTGTGCACGGGCACGTACCCGTCTGTGCCGGGCCGGTCGGTGCCGGTCGCGGCGCGCACCGCCGCCACGATCCCGGCCAGGTCCTGTACCAGGCCGGTCTCGTTGTTCGCCGCCATCACGCTCACCAGGCAGGCGCCGCCCGCCAGCGCCGGCTCGAGCGCACCGGCCTCCAACCGCCCGGCGCCGTCGACCGGCAGCGGCACGTGCTCGGCCCCCAACTGCGCCGCCGCGGTGCGCGCACTGTCCAGCACCGCCGGATGCTCGATCGGGGAGGTGACCACGCGCGGACGCTCCACTCCGGCGGCCCGGGCCGCCAGCACCCGACCGGCGACCGCCAGCGCGTCCGCCTCCGTGCCACCGCCGGTGAAGATCACCTCGTGCGGGTCCACGTTCAGCGCCGCCGCCAGCCGGGACCGCGCCTGCGCCAACAGCGCCCCGGCCCGGCGTCCCGAGGCGTGTTGCGCCGCCGGATTCGCCCACCCGCCCAGGCCATCGGCCAGGTCTTGGGCCACCTGCTCGGCCACCTCCGCCCGCACGGGCGTCGTGGCGGCATGGTCGAGGTAGACGCGTGCGGCGGCGGTTCCGGAACTCATGCGGGCAGCGTATCCGCCCCGCCCGCGCCTAGGCTGCCCCCATGACCTCCACGCCCCAGCCCGCCGTCCCTGACGACCCGGAAGCCCCTGCCCCGACTCGCTCGTCCCGGGCCGTGGCCCGCTCCCTGTCCCGGGCGACCACCGACCGCGACGCCTCCCGCCGCAGCCAGCCCGGCCTTATCGCCGCGCTCGCCGCCGACCCCGCCACCCGCCTACTGCTGGTGGACGCCCGCGGCCGCATCGCCCTGGACGCCCCGGCCATCGGCGCAAACCTGCCCGACGACGGCCTCACTCCCGCCGCACCGCACGACCGCGACGCCTCCGTCTGGCGGTCCGGCCGCACCGCTTCCTCCGACGCCCGTCCCCGGCTCGCACCCCTGACCGCCGCGGACCTCGACGTCACCGGCCTGACCTGCTTCTACCTGGGGCGCGAGCAGGGCACCGGTACCGGCGACGCCGCCGGGGCCGCCTGGCTCGCCGTCGTCGTCCCCACCGACGACGTCACCTCACCCACCGACGCCGAGGGCGCCGGACACCCCCACCCGGCCCTCAGCGCCGTCCTGGACCGCTACCCGCTGTCCGCGCTGCGGGCCGTCGGCGCCGACCTGGACGCCCACGACGCCGGCCTGGCCACCCCCGCCAGCGCCCTGGCCGCCTGGCACGCCCGCTCCGGCTTCTGCCCCCTGTGCGGCGGCCGCACCCAGATCGTGCAGGCCGGCTGGGCCCGCCGCTGCACCAGCTGCGGCGCCCTCGACTTCCCCCGCACCGACCCCGCAGTCATCATGGCCGTCACCGACGACGCCGACCGCATCGTCCTGGTCCACGGCGCCACCTGGGACCACCACCGCTACTCCACCGTCGCCGGCTTCGTGGAGGCGGGGGAGGCCGCGGAGGCCGCCGTCGTCCGCGAGGTCGCCGAGGAGACCGGGCTGAAGGTTGCCGGTGTGGAGTTCGTCGCCAGCCAGCCCTGGCCTTTCCCCCGCTCCCTCATGCTCGGCTACCGGGCCCGCCTGGCCCCCGGCGAGCACCTGGCCCGCCCCGACGGCGCCGAGGTCACCGACGCGGTGGTCCTCAGCCGCGCCGAGCTCACCGACGCCATCGCCGCCGGCACCGTCGTCCTGCCCGGCCCCACCTCCATCGCCCGCATGCTGATCGAGGACTGGTACGGCGGCCCCATCGGCTGAACGCCTGCTCGCGCGGGCCGAGGCCGGGCCACCACGGTCGGTCCGGGCCGCGCCGGTCAATCGTGTCGGCCCGGCGTGGCAGGCTGGGCGGTGATGAACGACCACGCCCCGGCACCCGACGCCCCGCGCCCTGCGGGCACGCCCGGCGCCCTGCCCACCCCCGCCCAACTGCTCGACGCCCTCGACCCCGACCAGCGGCAGGTCGCCGAGCACTTGGAGGGGGCCCTGTGCGTGTTGGCCGGCGCCGGTACCGGCAAGACCCGGGCGATCACCTACCGGATCGCCCACGGGGTGGCGGTGGGCGCCTACCAGCCCACCCAGGTCCTGGCCGTCACCTTCACCGCCCGCGCCGCCGGGGAGATGCGTTCGCGCTTGACGGACCTGGGTGTGCCCGGGGTTCAGGCCCGCACCTTCCACTCCGCCGCCCTGCGGCAGCTGACCTACTTCTGGCCCACCGCCATCGGCGGGCGCCGCCACGAGATCGAGCGGTACAAGGGCCGCCTGGTCGGCACCGCCGCCCACCGCCTGGGCCTGTCCGCGGACCGGGCCCTGATCCGCGACCTGGCCGCGGAGGTCGAATGGGCCAAGGTCACCATGACCCTCCCGGAGGACTACGCCCAGGCGGCCGCCGCCCAGGGCCGCGTCGGGGTGGGTGACCTCGACCCGGCCACCGTCGCCCAGCTGCTGGCCGTCTACGAGGAGGTCAAGGCCGAGCGGGGCGTGATCGACTTCGAGGACGTGCTGCTGCTCATGGTCGGCATCCTTAAGGATCGCGAGGACATCGCCGCCCAGATCCGCGGCCAGTACAAGCACTTCGTGGTCGACGAGTATCAGGACGTCTCCCCGCTCCAACAGCGGCTGCTGGACCTGTGGCTCGGGCGCCGCCGCCAACTGTGCGTGGTCGGTGACGTGTCCCAGACCATCTACTCCTTCACCGGCGCCACCCCCGAATACCTCACCGGTTTCGCCTCCCGCTACGACGGCGCCCGCACCGTGCGGCTGACCCGCGACTACCGCTCCACCCCGCAGGTGGTGTCCCTGGCCAACCGGGTGCTGTCGCGCTCGCGGCGCGGCGCCGGGGCACTCGCCCTGCCCGCCGGGGCGGTGCAACTCCAGGCGCAGCGGCCCTCCGGCCCCGCGGTGCGCTTCGAGGCCTACGACGACGACGTCACCGAGGCCGCCGGGGTGGTCGCCCAGGTGCAGCGGCTCCAGGCGGCCGGTGTGCCGCTGTCGGAGATCGCCGTCCTGTACCGCACCAACTCCCAGTCCGAGGTGGTTGAGCAGGCGCTGGCCGACGCCGGCATCGGCTACCTGGTGCGCGGCGGGGAGCGCTTCTTCGAACGCGAGGAGGTCAAGCGCGCCATGGTGCTGCTGCGGGCCGCCGCCCGCACCGAACGCGCCGAGCTCACCGGGGATCCGGGCGCGGACGCCCGCATGGTGTTGGCCCGGGAGGGCTGGAGCGAGCAGCCGCCCGCCACCCGTGGCGCCCTGCGCGAGCGCTGGGACTCCCTGAACGCGATCGTGGAACTGGCCGACCAGCTCGGCGAGCGGCGCGGCACCGACCTGGACGGCCTGGTGGCCGAACTCGCCGCCCGTGCGGACGCCCAGAACGCCCCCACCGTCGACGGCGTCACCTTGTCCTCCCTGCACGCCGCCAAGGGACTCGAATGGGATGCGGTGCTGCTGATCGGCGCCTGCGAGGGGCTGCTGCCGATCTCCTTGGCGGAGGGGCCCGCCGCGGTCGAGGAGGAGCGGCGCCTGCTGTATGTGGGCGTCACCCGCGCCCGCGAACACCTGGTCATCTCCTATGCGCGCGCCCGCAACCCCGGCGGCCGCGCCTCCCGCAAGCCCTCCCGCTTCCTGGACGGTATCTGGCCCACCGACGTCGATGGGCCCGCCGGTCGGCGCTCCGGCGCCGGCGGCGGGTCGCGCGCCCGCGCCAAGCAGGCCGCCGCCGAATTCGAGGCTGAGAACGATCCGGCCACCGTGGCCCTGTTCGAACAACTGCGCGCCTGGCGGGCCCAGGTGGCCAAGGACGCGTCCAAGCCCGCCTACACCGTGTTCGCCGATGCCACCCTGCGCTCGATCGCCATCGTCAAGCCCGCCGTGCTGCCCCAGCTGTCCCTGATCCGGGGAGTGGGGGCGGTAAAACTCAAGGAGTACGGGCCCGACGTGTTGCGCATCGTGCGCGAGTTCGGCGCCGGGGAGTAGCACGCGCCCCGTTCATGTCTCTAGGGCCGGTACGCCTCTAGTTCCAAGGAGGAGAAACCATCCGCGTCGGCGGGGTCGCCGACCGCCTCCGGCGCATCGCTAGCGTCCCCCGCGCCCGTGGGTCCTACGGCCAGCCGACTGCACAGGCAGTCGGGGTGGGGCCGCCAGTGCCGCTCCACCCCCGCGGGATCGGCCGCGGACAGCTCCACGCTGCGTCCCTCCCACAGCGGCCCGCGCCCGGTGACGACGTCGATCACCGCCCGCGCCGCCAGCGCCGCCGCCTGATGCAGCAGCAGTCGCTCCAACACCGGGGCCGGCAGCAGTCGCAGCTGCGTGGCCAGGGCCGGCCAACAGGGGTCGGCGTCCCGCGCCCACAGGTCCAGGCAGGTGGTGCACACCGCTGAGTGCTCGGCCACCAACGGCCCCACCCGCACGCTCACCTCCCGCACCACCACCGGCAGATGGGTGATGCCCGCCCGCGCCAGGTCGCGGGAGCGTATCGGGTCGACGACGTGCCCGCTCAGGGAGACGACCACGTCCGGACGCAGGTCCAGCGGGGCCCGGGTACGCACCGCGGGGGACAGGTCGGCCGCCCAGTCGGCCAGCGCCTCGTCGTCGGGCAGGATGGTCACCACCCCGGCCTCCACCAGCAGGCGGATGATCTCCCGGGCCAGATTCCCACCGCCCAGCAGCCCCACGCTGCTCGCCCGCAGCATGGCGGACCGCTCGGCCGCGTCGACGGCGAGCCGGTCCCAGTAGAGCGTGTCGGCGTCGTCCGTGGCTTCGGGGGAGGCGTCGATAATGCCGATTTCGCGCAGTTCGCGCACGATCTCGCGCGCCCGTTCCAGCGGCACCCGGCTCCAGCGGGCGGCGCGGTAGATGCCGGCGGGCCGGATCTCCTCCGGCAGCCGGTCGAGCAGCAGTTGCTCCGCGTTGGTCAGCCCCGACAGGATCGTGGCGTGCCCTGGCTCGGCGCCGATCTGAGTCTCCCCGGGGGCGCGCCACAGGATGGGGGAGTGGCCGCGGATACGCATGGGTGCTCCTGTCTGCCCCCGCCGGCACCGGCGCCGGCGGCATCGGCTCCAGCATGGCACGGCCCCCGCAGGCCCGCCAGCCGGAGCGGGCGACCTGTGGAAAACCTCCCCGGGAGCGGGCTCAGTCGCCCGCGAGCACGGCCTCGCAGGTCAGCAGGTCGGAGGTGTCGTCGTCGGCGATTGCCTCAACCGTACGAACCGCCTCGTGCAGTGTGCCCACCGCGTACACCTCCAGGCCGTCGGGCACGTTGCCCACCACCTCGTTGCAGTTGGCGGCCGGAGCCAGGAAGTAGTCCGACCCGTCCTGCTGCGCGCCCGCCATCTTCTGCTTGATTCCGCCGATCGCGCCGACCGTGCCGTCGACGGCAATGGTGCCGGTGCCGGCGATGTCCTTGCCGCCGGTCAGGTCGCCGGGGGTGATCTCGTCGATGATGCCCAGGGCGAAGATGGTGCCGGCGCTGGGACCGCCCACGTCGGACAGGCCGAAGGAGGCCTCCACGTCGGAGTCGGCCCGGGCGGACAGGCTCAGCCCCAGCAGCGACCCCTCCGAATCCGGCTCGCCGTCCCCGTCGGCGTCCTGCGGGTCGATGGTGGTCAGCTCCACGTCCACGTCGGTGCCATCCCGGTCCACCCGCAGGGTCAGGGGCGTGCCCGGAGGAATCGTGGTCATCAACTCCCGCAGCTGCGGATAGGAGGTAATGGTGGTCGTCTCGCCGTCGGCGGTGGTGATCGACTCCAGTACATCGCCGGCCTGGACGCCGACGCCGGCCTGCTCGTCCGCGGTGCCCGCAACGGTCAGGATCATGCGGCTGGCCTGGCCCGTCTCCATGAGTGCGGCGACCACGGCGGCGTCCTGCGAGCTGGTCATCTGGGCCTGGTTGACCTCCTCGACCTGTTCGGCCGTCAGCGACTCCGGACACACCTGGTCCCGGTCCAGGACGGTCTTGTCGCTGCTCAGCCAGGCGTCCACCAGCATGAAGAAGGTGACCGGGTAGCCCGGGCAGCCGGATACAGACACGGTGGTCATACGCAGGGCGCCGGTGGTGTCATAGGTGTCGGTGCCGGTGACGGTCAGCAGGTCCTGGTCGGCGCCGTCGGAGGTGTCGGCCAGGACGTTCCAGGTGGGGCCGGGCGCCTGAATGACCTTGTTGATCGGTACCGTGGCGCCCGCCACCACGAGTGCCACCACCACCGCCAGGCCGGCTAGCAGCCGGGCCCGGCGGCGGCCGCGGAAGATCCGCCGGAAGCCGGCCTGGCCGCCGGCAGCGCCGGTGTCCTCGGCGGGGGCGGTTGGCGAGTCGGGTTCCGGGGCGGCCTCGGTGGAGGCGTCGGCGTCGGGGGTGTCGGAAGGGCGTTGCGTCACGGGGGTCATCATGACCCGGATTCCTGAGAAGCGCGCGACCGTCGGCCTATGCCCGGCTGGGGATCCGCGGTGGAACGTGGCCGCCCACAGGAATGGATGACATGATCGGGGTGTTTCCACCAGGCGGCCGCCCCGCGGCCCGGGCAGCGGCGCACACGCGCCGGAATCACCGAGAGGAACCCATGAGCGAGGACCCCTTCGAGGAGATCGAGCAGATGCTCGCCGCCATGTTCGGCCCACAGATGGCGGCCGACGCGGTGGGTGCGTTGCGGGCCTCCGGCGTAGACCCCAACCAGCTGGCACAAATGAGCGGCATGGGAGACCTGTCTAAACTCACCCCGGCCCAGTTGGGCGGTCTGCAGGCACAGATGCAGCAGCTGTTCACCGGTGCGGGCACCGGCGCCGTCAACTGGAACATGGGGCAGGACCTGGCCCTGCGTACCGTCCGCAGCGACGGCGACCCGGTGGTCACCGCCGCCGAGGCCGAGCAGACCCGCAGCGCTCTGGCGGTCGCGGATCTCTGGCTCGACGCCGCCACCGACTTCATGCCCGCCCCGGGGCCGCGCGAGGCCTGGAGCCGCTCCCAGTGGGTGGAGCGCACCCTGCCCGTGTGGAAGGACGTGTGCGCCCCGGTCGCCGACGCCGCCACCTCCGCGCTCGCCGACGCCCTGGAGCACCAGATCGGCCGACTGTCCGACTCCGACGCCGCGGCCGCCCAGATGGGTGCGCTGGGCAAACTCATGCGCTCCATGGCCGGCACCGCCTTCGGCCTGCAGCTGGGCCAAGCCATCGGCGAGCTCGGGCGAGAGGCGGTGGCCGCCACCGACGTCGGCCTGCCCCTGACCCGTGAGCCCGGCACCGCGCTCGTGCCCACCAATGTGGCCGCATTCGCCGCCGAACTGGAGGCGGATGCCGAGCAGGTGCGGCTGTTCCTGGCGGTCCGGGAGGCCGCCGCCGCCCGCCTATACGCCCACGTGCCCTGGCTGCGCAGCCAGTTGCTCGCCGCCGTCGAGGCCTATGCGCGCGGCATCGTCATCGACGTCGACGCCGTCGAGCAGGCGGTTGCCCAGGTCGATCCGAACGATCCCGAGGCCATCCGTGCGGCCCTGGAGTCGGGCATGTTCGCCCCGCAGGAGACGGACGCGCAGAAGGAGGCCCTGGAGAACCTGGAGACGCTGCTGGCGCTGGTCGAGGGGTGGGTCGAGGTCGTATCCGCCCGCGCCCTGGCCCCCCACCTGCCGCTCGCCGTCGCGCTGCGCGAGATGGTGCGCCGCCGCCGCGTCCAGGGCGGGCCGGCCGAGCAGGTCTTCTCCCGGCTGATCGGCCTGGAGTTCCGGCCCCGGCGCGTGCGCGAGGCCGCCCGGTTGTGGGAGAAGCTGGGTGCGGAGTTGGGGGATGCCGAGCGGGACGCCTTCTGGCGTCACCCCGACGTGGTGCCGACGGCGGCCGAACTGGCACACCCCGACGACTTCCTGACCATGCGGCGCGCCGCCCAGGAGATGGATGCACAGATGGATGCCGACCTGGCCTCGCTGCTGGACGGCACGCTCGGCTACGCCGACGGCGCCAAGGATGCCGACGCGGGCCCCGGGGCCCAGGACACCGACCGCTCCGACGACGACCCCGGCGACGACTCCGCTGACGAACCCGGCGCCTGAGACTCGCCGAGGTCGGTAGCAATATCCGCTGCCGCTGAGGCCGGTCGCGATGGTGCCGGTTCGGGCGGCGCGGCTACTGCAGCGTGCGGCGCAGCGCCTCCACCAGGCCGGGCACCAGATCGGCACCACCCGCTACCTCGCAGGCCGAGTCATGCGAGCGGGCGCGCACGGCGCACCAGGACTCCCCGGAGCGCAGCACGCCCACGACCATGCGCACGTCATCCCGGTCCGGCCGGGACATGAGGTAGGTGGCGCGCTCCTGCGGGTCCTCGATCGCTGCCGCCGCCTGCTCCGCCGCGGCGGGCAGTACCACGCGTTCCGTGGCCACGGCCGTGCCATCGACCTCATCCGGCCAGACGATGCCCGCCAACAGCTCCTCCAGGCTGTTCGCGGGTGGGAGGTCCCCCTGCTCGATCGCAGTCAGCGCCTCCGGGTCGGTACGGGCCTCGGCGAGCGCGGCAGCATCGAGCATCCGCTCCAGGGCGGGGTCCTGCTCCAGCGCGGACGCCGTGCGCACCAGCGCGAAGACGCCGACGGGCGCGTCCCAGCCGGCCCGAGCCACATGTTCCTCAAGCTGGGCGACAAGACGCACGAGGGCGGCCTGGCGTGGCGTGGTCGCGTTGGGGGAGGTGGCCGGGGGCAACTGATCGCTCATGACCTCATCGTCTCATCACCCACCGGTTGGGGATCGCAGCGGCCCGGCGGCCCCACAAATGGGCGACTACGTACCCGCGTGAAATAGCCGCCGTTGCTTAGAGCCGGCGCAGCGACACCTATGGATGGACTGAATTTTGTGAGGTCGACGTGACCTGTGCAACGATGGGCCGCGGTGGCGCCACCGGCGCCGGCCGCTGTGCGCCCAGTGCGCACGCACAATGACACGGAACGACACGGAGCGTGAGCGTGAGCACCAGGCCCGACGACGATCCTATCGACAAGCCCGACGACGAGTCCGGTTCCGCCGACTCCTCCGAGACTGGCAGCCGCGATGACCGCGTACGCGGCGGCTTCTTCCAGTCCGACAGCCCTGAAGACCCGTTCATCCGCCGCGGCGCGAGCGATGGCGCGGGGACGTCGTCGTCGCCCCACGAGCCGGACGACACCGGGGACGACGACGCGGACGAGCCCGAGGAGTCCGGTCCCTTCGCCGCGGCCTTTGACCCCTCCGCCCTGTTCGGCCTGGGCGCCTCCCGGCAGCGCAGCGCCGCGGGCGGCGTGCCGCGGCGGCATCGGCGTCCCGGCGGCGGTTCGGGTTCCGCCACCCCGCCTGTCCGCAGAAGCGGGGCCGGGGGGCGCCGTCGCCCTGGGCCATTGGGGCTGACCATCGGCATCCTCGCCCTGCTGGCCATCGTCATCGGGTTCCTGTCACGCACCTGGACGGAAGTGCTCTGGTTCAGCCAGCTGGGCTACTCCCGGGTGATCTGGACCCAGTGGATCGCCGCGGGCGCCATGTTCGTGATCGGCTTCGTCATTATGTTCTTCGCCGTCTTCGCGGCCATACGGTTGGCGTACCGCGCTCGCGAGATCGGCCTGCCGCGGGATGAGGCGACCCGCAACCTGGAGGCCTACCGCTCTGCGGTTGAGCCCATGCAGCGGCAGCTGACGTGGATCGTGCCGGCGGTGCTGGCCCTGATCAGCTCGGCCTGGGACGTCGCTCCCCGCTGGCGGGAGGTGCTGCTCGCCCTAAATGCCCAGTCCTTCGGAACCACGGACCCGCAGTTCGGACTGGACGTGTCGTTCTACGTGTTCATCCTGCCGATACTGCAACTGGTGGTGTCCTACCTGACGCGGGTGGTGGTGTTCGCGGGCATCTGCTCCGTGGTGGTCCACTACCTGTACGGCGGCATTTCCGTGTCCCGCACCCCGCACTTCACCCGCGCGGCCCGCATCCACATGACGGTGTTCCTGGCCCTGTTCGCGCTGCTGCGCGGCGGCTCCTACTGGCTGGGACGCTACTCCGCCCTGTACGCCTCCAACTCGAAGTTCGACGGGGCGGGCTACACCACCGTCAACGCCTCCATCCCCGCCAGCGCGATTCTGGCGGCGATCAGCGTGGTGGTGGCACTGCTGTTCCTGTTCTCCGTGCGAACCAGCTCCTGGCGGCTGCCGATCACCGGCGTCGCCGTCATGATCGTCTCGGCGCTGCTGATCGGCACCGCCTACCCGGCCGTTATTCAGAGATTCGTGGTCAATCCCAACGCGCAACGGGAGGAGGCGGCCTACATCGACCGCAACATCAAGGCCACACTCACCGCGTACGGGCTTGACGACATCGAAACCAGCAATTACGACGCCAAGACCACCGCCGAGGCCGGACAGCTGCTGGAGGATGCCGAGTCCACGACGTCGATCCGCCTGCTGGACCCGAACCTGGTCTCCCCGACCTTCCGGCAGTTGCAGCAGAACAAGCAGTACTACTCCTTCCCGTCCTCGCTGAACGTCGACCGCTACAACATCGACGGAACCAGCCGGGACACCGTGATCGCAGTGCGCGAGCTGAACCTCGACGGTCTGGGCGCCGACCAGCGGACCTGGGTCAACGAGCACACCGTCTACACACACGGCTACGGCGTGGTCACCGCCTACGGCAATACCGTCGCCTCCGGCGGCTACCCCTCCTTCTGGGAGGGCGGGATCCCCTCGGTCGGTGACCTGGGGGAGTACGAGCCGCGCATCTACTTCGGCCAGGCCTCGCCGTCGTACTCCATCGTGGGGGGCGACGACGGCGGCAACCCGCGCGAGCTCGACTACCCCGATGATGCGGCCGAGTCCGGTCAGGTCAACACCACCTTCACCGGTGACGGCGGCCCGGACGTGTCCAACCCCTGGAACCGGTTGCTGTACGCCGTGCGCTTCCAGGAGATGAACATCCTGTTCTCCCAGGAGGTGCGCAGCGGGTCACAGATCCTGTACAACCGCAACCCCGCGGACCGGGTCGCCGAGGTGGCCCCGTGGCTCACCCTGGACGGCAGCCCCTATCCGGCGGTGGTTGACGATGACGACGACGCCTCCACCCCCAAGCGGGTCGTGTGGATCCTCGACGGCTACACCACCACCAACAACTACCCGTACTCCCAGCACGAGTCGCTGGAGGACACGATGAGCGACGCGACCTCCGAGTCCGCGCTGTTGGGAGCCCCGGAGGAGTCCAACTACGTGCGCAACTCGGTCAAGGCCGTCGTCGACGCCTACGACGGCTCCGTGACCCTGTACGAGTGGGACCAGGACGACCCGATCCTGGCCGCCTGGAAGGCGGTCTTCCCCGGCTCGGTCACCCCGATGAGCGAGATGAGCAGCGACCTGATGGCGCACATGCGCTACCCGGAGGACCTGTTCAAGGTGCAGCGCACCGTGCTGGCCAACTACCACGTCACCGACCCGGAGGACTTCTACTCCGGCGGCGACTTCTGGAAGGTGCCCGACGACCCGACCAAGTCCGGCGACGACGCGCAGGCCCCCTACTACCTGACGCTGAAGATGCCCGACCAGGACGAGGCGACCTTCTCCCTGTCCAGCGTCTACATCATCGGCGGCAACACCGACCGCAACGTGCTCACCGGCTTCCTCGCCGTGGACTCCGAGACCGCCGGTGGTGAGGACGGCGGACGCAATCCCGACTACGGCAAGCTGCGGCTGCTGGAACTGCCACGCTCATCGAACGTGTCCGGACCCGGGCAGGTGCAGAACAACTTCAACTCCAACGCCACCGTCTCCCAGGTGCTGAACCTGCTCTCGCAGCAGGGCTCGGAGGTCATCCGCGGCAACCTGCTGACCCTGCCGGTGGGCGGCGGACTGCTGTACGTCCAGCCGGTCTACGTGCAGGCCTCCTCCGGCACGCAGTACCCGCTGCTGCGCGAGGTGCTGGTCTCCTTCGGCGACCAGGTCGGCTTCGCCGAGACCCTGTCCGAGGCGCTGGACCAGGTGTTCGGCGGCGACTCGGGCGCCACCACCGGGGAGGAGGCCGTCGACGGCGATGCCGCAGCCGCCAACGACACCTCGGCGGAGGCCCAAGAAGGCGCCGACCAGGCCGTGCCCACCGCTGCGCCGACCGAGCAGGCGAGTGCGGCGGCCACGCCGGAGGCGACCGCCGACGCAAACGCCAGCACCGCTCCGACCGGTTCCGGCGATCCGGCCGCCGACCTGTCCACGGCCCTGTCGGACGCGCAGACCGCCATGGACGACGCCGAGCAGGCCATGCAGGACGGGGACTGGACCGCCTACGGCGACGCCCAGGACCGGCTGACCGAGGCGCTGAACCGGGCGGTCGCCGCCCAGCAGCAGCTCGACGCCCAGGGGTGAGCGGCTGACACGGACGTCCGCGTGACGGCGGGGAGAGGACGCATGTCCTCTCCCCGCCGGCCGTTCCAGCCTCATCTCGTAGGCGCCGGCTCAAGTGATGCGCGGATACCGGCGGCAATCGCAGGTGTCGGATGCTTGAAGCCGACGTCTGTTGTAATAGAGGAATGGACGCTCACGAGGTCATGCCTTCGCCATCCCGGACTCTGGCCGAGACCGTCGCCCGTCATTTCGACGGCGCGTCCGTAACCGAGGAGGGTGAGTGCGTCACCGTTCACCTCGGTGCGGGGCTGCCCGCAATTGATTGCTTTGTTGAACCGATCATTCCGCGAAGGCCAGCAAGTGCGTTCGCATGGATGAGTATTCGTGGCGCCGTGATGGGGCGCAGCGGTGCGCTAGTCACCGCCAGCGGATATGGGGACACGGACCTGGAGGCAGTGGTGGCTGCGGGATGCAACTGGGCCTGCGCCTTCGGGCCCGTCCTCCTGACTGCTCTCGGGCATCCCGAACGCATCCGCACACCCGCACCCGACGTCGAGCAGTATGACGCGACTGTCGGGGGCAGACGCTACCGGATCACCACAGGCGGTTTGGACCGGGGCATCAACGTGCCCGTGGAGGAGGTCGCTTCCTTCCGCGCGGAACTTGGCGGTTCGTGCGCGCTGACACGCCGAGTACTGGAATCGGGCACCATTCCGGCGACCCGTCTCGACGACGTCGTCTCGCTCGGGACTTTCTTGGCCGTCGGCCCACGCGTCAGTGCGGAGGTGAAACTCGGCGCAGCGGATTGGCCCGCGGCAACCGCCGTTCTGAGCCGGTTGCCGAGCGCGGAGCCGGGTGTGCGCATGCTCCGCGAATGGGCTCTGCTCGTCTCGCTGGAGCCCGCACCCCCGCTGACTCGTGATGGTCTGCAAAGCACCCTGAACCTGCTCCGGCATTGCCGCGACAACCCGGACTCGGAGGCCTGGTGGCTCGGGGGACGCACCCATGGTATGCAGCTGGGAGACACCGCCCCCGCTGATGCCGACCTTCCGGAGGACATGCGCCGCTTCATGGCAACCGTTGCGAGCTCTGGGGCCGGTCCCGGCTACGGACTGAACGTGCGACGCGAGGAATCTGGATGGGTGCATCTCGCCGATGCCGGATGCGGGGCGGAGTGGGTCCTTGAGCTTGCGGAGAACATTGTCTGGCTGGACGCACGTGCGTGCGATGGCTCGATGGTGCCCGTCGCCTCCTCCTTCACCGGCTGGTACGAGTCGTGGCTAGACAATGCGATACGCAACGGTGGTCCCTTCGCGAAGTGGAGTTATGAGGTTGACGCCGCCTACAAGATGCTCGCCGATGCGGTTGACAAAGTGGGACCCGACGCCGCACACGACCTGGTACGGACAGTGAAGATTCGTGAGCCGGGTGGAAGCCTGGTCGGGCCCTGTCATGCGTGTCAACGCGTCTACTATCGCTACCAGATCCCGAGCACGGTCTTCCGACTCGACTAGAGCTCGGGGTGCGCGTGTTCACTGCCTCTCGCATCGGGGAGTCGATTCGGCGCGGTCGTCGGTCATGCCGACTGGTGGTGAGGAAGGGCACGTCGCCTGGGTTTGCGGTCCCGACGGCCGCCGGACTAAAGTACTAACCACGACGCGGGGTGGAGCAGTTCGGTAGCTCGCCGGGCTCATAACCCGGAGGTCGCAGGTTCGAATCCTGCCCCCGCTACCACTCCGGAGGCCCCGGCACCAGCAGGTGCCGGGGCCTTCTGCTGCCCGGGCATCGCGTTCCTTTGCGGTAGATTCCCGCCATGAAAGACGCCCCATCCTCTCCACCCGATTCCCCGGTTTCCGCCGCCGTGCATGGCCCTCAAACCGCCGCTGACGCGGACTCAGCCAGTTCCCGGATTGAGAACGCCGGTTTGGACGTGATCGCCGAATCCGAGCGCAAGGGCCGCCCCCGCGACCTGTTCATGCCCTGGTTCGCCGCGAACATCTCGGTGCTCGGCCTGTCCTGGGGCGCCTGGGTGCTCGGCTTCGGCCTTTCCTTTGCGCAGGCCGTCGTCGCCGGCGTCGTCGGGGTGATCGTCTCCTTCATGCTGTGCGGCTTCATCGCCGTGCTCGGCAAGCGCGGCAGCGCCCCCACCCTGGCCCTGTCCCGCGCCGCCTTCGGCTACCACGGCAACCGCCTGTCCGCCGCCATCTCCTGGATGCTCACCGTCGGCTGGGAGACGGTGCTGTGCGTGTCCGCGTCCCTCGCCTCCGCCACGGTGCTGCAGGCCCTGGGCTGGCACAACGAACTCGGCGCCCAGATCGTCGGCTTCCTGCTGACCGTGGGACTTGCGGCCAGCGCCGGCATCCTCGGCTTCGACACCATCATGCGGGTGCAGACATGGATCACCTGGGCCACGGGCATACTCACCGTCATCTACCTGATTCTGGTCTCCCCGCAGATCGACTTCGGGGCGCTTACCGCGCTGCCCGCCGGCTCGGCCGCGGCCTTCATCGGCGCCCTGGTCATGGTCGCCACCGGCTTCGGCCTGGGCTGGGTCAATGCCGCCGCCGACTACTCCCGCTACCTGCCGCGCAGCGCCTCCACCGGCGGCGTGATCGCGTGGACCACCATCGGCTCGTCGCTGCCCGTCGTCGTCCTCGTCATCGCCGGCATCATGCTGGTCGGCTCCGACCCCGAGCTCGGCACCGCCATCGACTCCGACCCCATCGGCGCGTTGACCACCATCCTGCCGCCCTGGTTCCTGATCCCCTTCGCCGTCGTGGCGATCCTGGGGCTCGCGGGCGGCATCATCATGGACCTGTACTCCTCCGGGTTGTCGCTGCTCGCCACCGGCCTGCCCGTGAAGCGGCACGTGGCCACCTCCATCGATGCCACCATCATGACCGTGGGTACCATCGCCGTCATCTTCGGGGCGGACGACTTCCTGGGACCCTTCCAGGGATTCCTGACGACTCTGGGGGTGGTGATCGCGGCTTGGGCGGGCGTCATGCTCGCCGAGGTGTGCCTGCGCCGACGCGACTATGACGAGGCCGCCCTGTTCACGCCCGACGGGGTCTACGGCTCGGTCAACCTGGAGGCGATCGCGCTGGTCGTCCTCGGGGCCGGCGTCGGCTGGGGCCTGGTCGTCAACTCAGCCGCCTCCTGGTTGAGCTGGCAGGGCTATCTGCTGGGCCCGCTGGGCGGCCGGGACGGCACCTGGGCCGGCGCGAACCTGGGCGTGCTGGCGGCGCTGCTGATCGGCCTGCTCGGACACCTGCTGCTCGGTCGGCGGCGCGTGCGCGTCCAGGAGCGGGCGGGGGAGCGCGCATGAGCTCCACCGGCTCCCTCCCACAGCCAGTTTCGGGGCCCGACGGCGTTCCCGCCGAGTTGCTCGTCGCCCTCACCGAGTCCGGTGGCGGGGACGGTCCCGGCCCCGCCGTGGAGGCCGCCCACCAGATCGCCCGGCGCACCGGCGCCGCCCACCACGACGTGTTGGTCGTGCTCGGATCCGGCGCCGACACCGCCCTTGACGGTTGGGGCGCGCCGACGGCGTCGCTGCCGCTCTCCGACCTGCCCGGCGTCGTCGGCCCCATCGCACCCGGGCATGTAGACCGGCTCGACTCCTACGAGTGGCGCCCGTCCTCCGGCCTTGACGAGGTTGGAAGCCCGACGACGGCGCCCCGCAGCCTGCGTGTGCTGGTGGCCCACGGCCGTACCCACCTGTATGAGGGACGCGGGCCCGGCACCGTCGTCGCCCTGGCCCGGGCCGCCGCCGCCACGGGCGTACGCGCCGCCGTCCTGGTCAATGCCAACGGCTGCCTACGCGACTGGGCGATCGGTGACGTCATGACGATCACCGATCACCTCAACCTTTCCGGCGCCTCGCCCTTCGACGGCACCGTGTTCGTCGACCAGCGTGAGCTGTGGGATCCGCAGCTGACCGCCGTTCTGCGCGGGCACACCCAGCGTGCCGGCGTCTACGCCATGGTGCGTGGCCCGGAGTACCAGACCCTGGCCGAATCCCGCATGCTGGCGTCCCTGGGGGCCGATTGTGCGGGCATGTCCACCATCCTGGAGGCGATCGCCCTGCACCAGTTGGGCGTGCGCGTGTCCGGGATGAGCGTGGTGTCCGACCTCTCCTTCGCGGCTGCTCCTACCGACCCGGATGAGGTCGTGCGCCTGGTCGCCGCCGCTCACGGCACCCTCGCCGCCGGCATTGAGGCGGTGCTGGCCGCCCTTTAGTGCCGCGGGCGGGATGCGCCCCGGACTCGGGCGGGGGAGTGGCCCCGTCCGGCTCCGGGGCGCACCGCTGCAACTCACGGCCCGCAAGTGCGGACATAGGACGCCCGTCCCCGCCCGCACGCGTCCGCATCCGGCTAGCCTTGGACCATGGCACCTGAGAATTCCACCGGCGCGACGACGCGCACCGAATCCGACTCCATGGGCACCGTCGAGGTCGCCTCCGACCGCTACTGGGGTGCGCAGACCGAGCGCTCTCTGCACAACTTCGACATCGGCCGCGAGACCTTCGTCCTGTCCCACCCGCTGATCCGGGCCCTGGGCGTGCTCAAGAAGTCCGCCGCCCTGGCCAACGCCGAGCTCGGTGAGCTGCCCGAAGACATCGCGAAGTTGATTGCCCAGGCGGCCGACGAGGTCATCTCCGGTGAGCTCGACTCCCACTTCCCGCTCGTCGTCTTCCAGACCGGCTCGGGAACCCAGTCCAACATGAACGCCAACGAGGTCATCTCCAACCGCGCCATCGAGCTGGCCGGCGGCCAGATGGGCTCCAAGACCCCCGTCCACCCCAACGACCACGTCAACCGCGGCCAGTCCTCCAACGACACCTTCCCCACCGCCATGCACATCGCCGTGGTCTCCGAGCTGGCGGCCATGTACCCGCGGGTGCAGCAGCTGCGCGACACGCTGGACGCCAAGGCCAAGGAGTTCGACGACGTCGTCATGGTCGGTCGTACCCACCTGCAGGACGCCACCCCGATCCGTCTGGGCCAGGTCATCTCCGGCTGGGTCGCCCAGATCGACTTCGCGCTGGACGGCATCCGCTACGCCGACTCCCGTGCCCGTGAACTCGCCATCGGCGGCACCGCCGTCGGCACCGGCCTCAACGCGCACCCGAAGTTCGGGGAGCTGGCCGCCAAGAAGATCAGCGAGGAGACCGGCATCGAGTTCAAGCAGGCCGACAACCTCTTCGCCGCGCTGGGCGCTCACGACGCCCTGGTGCTGGTCTCCGGTGCTCTGCGGGTGCTGGCCGACGCCCTGATGAAGATCGCCAACGACGTGCGCTGGTACGCCTCCGGTCCTCGCAACGGCATCGGCGAACTGATCATCCCCGAGAACGAGCCCGGCTCCTCCATCATGCCCGGCAAGGTCAACCCGACTCAGTGCGAGGCCATGACCATGGTCGCCACGAAGGTCTTCGGCAACGACGCCACCGTCGGTTTCGCCGGCAGCCAGGGCAACTTCCAGCTCAACGTGTTCAAGCCGGTCATGGCCTGGTGCGTGCTGGAGTCCATCCAGTTGCTGGGTGACGCGTGCGTGTCCTTCGACGAGCACTGCGCCTACGGCATCGAGCCGAACCGGGAGAAGATCCAGGCCAACCTGGACTCCAACCTCATGCAGGTCACCGCCCTCAACCGCCACATCGGCTACGACAAGGCCTCCAAGATCGCCAAGAACGCGCACAAGAAGGGCCTGTCCCTGCGCGAGTCCGCCCTCGAACTGGGCTTCGTCACCGCCGCCGAGTTCGACGCCTGGGTGGTCCCGGCCGACATGACCCACCCGTCCGCCGCGGACGAGTGAGCCGGACGGCCGGTCCGTCCTGAAACGCTTAGACGGCGTCCCCGGCACCCAGGTGTGGCGCCGGGGACGCCGTCTCGGCCAGACCGGTTGCAGCCTGCGCAGTCGACGCCGCCACAGCCTGAAAGGACCGCCATGCCCCGTATCGACCACGCCGCCATCTGGGTCGCAGACCTGGAGGGCACCCGCGACTTCTACCTGCGCTGGTTCGGTGGACGCGCCAACGGCCAGTACCACAACCCCCGCACCGGACTGCGCACTTACATCATCACTTTCGACGACGGCGCGCGTACCTCCGCCGGCCGAGGCACCCGCCTGGAGCTCATGTCCCGCCCCGACGTCGCCGCCCACTCCGATATGGAGGCGCTCGGCTGGGCCCATATCTCCTTCGCGCTGCCGGACCGGGCGGGCGTGGACGACCTGGCTGAGCGGGCCCGCGCCGCCGGCGTGCCGGTCATTGACGGGCCCCGCCAGACCGGCGACGGCTACTACGAGGCGGTTCTGCTTGATCCCGAGGGCAATCGGGTGGAGATCGTCGCCGGCGACTACACCGATGCGGTGGCCGAACGCCCCGGCGTTTGAGCCTCCGCATTCGCCACACCTCAAGGACCTATCCGCATGTCGGCCACGGCTCGTGGCAGGCTTCGACCATGACGCGATCGAGTACCGTCGGCCTTGTCGTAGAGGCGCTTCTCATCATTTTAGCGCTGGTGTCCATTATCGGAGGCAACAGCGACCTGGCCGCGTACTGCTCCGCCGCCTGGGTGCTCCTGGCGCTGACCTATGTGACCAGCCTGGTGTGGGCCGCCTGGCGTCGCCGGGTACTGCCGGAAGACCTTGAGATTCGAGAACCGGCCCTGAAGCTGCATCCTCGGCTGGTCTCGCTTCTGGGCTCGGCGCCGGTTATTGCAGCGCTGATGGGCCTGATCAATGTGCTGGTTGGAGCGAACATCCCCCAGGAGCTGGTAGACCAACTCTCCAGCGTGCACAGCGCTGAAGAGACAGAGTCCCTAATCAGGATAATCCAGGTGGTCTTCACAGTGATGACCATCCTGATGGCGGTGCTCGGTTGGGCGCTTCTCCACCTGGGATATGCCCGGCATTACGAACGTCTGGACCACCTGTACGGGCCGGCCCTGCAGTTCCCGGGCACAGCGGACCCGGATCTCACCGATTACGTGTACTTCTCCCTGACCGTGGGAACCACCTTCGCCACCTCGGACGTCGCCGTGACCTCTCGCCGCCTGCGCTGGACAGTGGCGGTTCACTCCGTCTTCGCCTTCTTCTATAACGCGATCGTGCTGGTGGTCGCGTTTAAGTTCATCACGGGCTGACCGGGATCCGCGGAGCGGCGACTTCCGAATCGCCGCCCGGCCCGCGCCGCGGCATCACCAACCACCCCCCTTAAGCTTCGGCCCGTGAATGCACTCCTCGTCATCGGCCTTCTAGCCGCGGTCCTCGCCGCAGCCCTGCACATGCTCATCTTCTGGATGGAGTCGATCGCCTGGGAGGGTCCGCTCGCCCGCAAGACCTTCGGCGGAAGTCCCAAGGAAGCCAGACCACACGCCTTCTACGCCTACAACCAGGGCTTCTACAACCTGTTCCTCGCGGTGGAGGCCCTGGTCGGCGTCGCCCTCATGGCCCTGAGCTCCGGCGCATGGCACACCGCGGGCAGCGCCCTGGCCCTCTACGGTACGGGCTCTATGCTCGCCGCCGCGCTGGTACTCGCCCTGAAGTCCCCGGCACACCGCCAGGCTGCGCTCAAGCAGGGGGCGTTCCCACTGATCGCCGTTGTGTTCCTGGTCTTGGGGCTTTTGCACTGAGCCGCGCTGCCCGAACGATCGGCGTTGCCCAACGACGGCTCCGAGAATAAGTTACTAGACTGCCAGTTCGTGAATCCCATTGACCCCGACCCATCCCGGCCCCGCACGGTCCCGGTATCCCTGCTTCGTGCCGCCCGTCGACCGATTGCGGCGGCAGAGGCGGCACTGGCGCAGCACACCGTCCACCTGGCGCCCGAACCGCCCGGGGAGCGCTTCGGCCTGGTCACCCCGGACGGAGACGCAACGCCAGGGGCGGACAGTCAGATGAAGAGCATCCCGCTCCGTTTTGAGGCCATTGGCGACTCACTTGTGGCCGGCTCCGGCGTCGATGACCAGTCCGAGGCGCTGGTGCCGCGCATCGCCCGGCAAGTCGCCGCCGGGACCGGTCGCGACGTGCACTGGTCCACACATGCGCGGTTGGGCGCAACCATGCGCCGCGTCCGCTACCGCTTCCTGCCGGAGCTCGACGGCGCCGACGTCGTCTTCGTGTGCGCCGGCTCCAACGACCTCATGGCACGCCGCACGCTGACCGAATGGGAGGAGGACCTGAACGCGGTGCTCGACGGCGCGGCCGCTGTGGCGCCGCATGTGGTCGCCTGCTCCGCCGGCCAGTTGTACAAGAGCCCCGCCCTGCGGCCCACCCTGCGCGCGGTGCTGCGCGAATGGACCGACGTGCAGACCGACGCCTCCGCCGCGATCTGCGAGGCGCACGGCGTGCCCTACGTGGACGTCGCCCACTGCGAACTGGTCGACGACTTCTGGGCCGCCGACGGCTTCCATCCCTCGGCCGCCGGTTACGCGATGGCGGCCGACATGATCGCCGAAGCGGTCATCACCGAGCTGGCCGCCTGACCGGCGTCCACGCCGCTCACGCCCAGGGCAGGCCGACCAGCTTGCCGGTGTGCGCGCCGGCGGCCATGTCCCGCTGCGCCTGAACCACGTCCTCCAGCGGGTAGGTGTGCACCGGCAGGAAGTCCAGGGCGCCCGTCTCAATCCGGTCCAGCACCCGCTGCAACTCCGCTTCCGGCAGGTCGGAGGCCTGGCCGGAGTAGGTGGTCAGCCGCACCCCGTTCGGGATCCAGTCCAGCGGATAGAAGTCCTTGATGGTCCACGAGTCCGAAAGCATGCCGGTGAAGCACACCGTGCCGTGCACCGCGGCGGCTTGCAGCGAGTCGCGCAGCGTCGGCACGCCCACCAGCTCCAGCACCGCGTCCACCCCCGCGGGCGCGTGCCGACGTACCTGCTGTGCCACCGCGCCGTCGTCGCGCAGTGCCATCACGCCCCGGGAGGAGAGCAACTCCAGTCCGGCATCCCGGCGGGAGGTCGCGTAGACCGTGCAGCCCATGTCAAGTGCGAGGGCTGCCGTGGCCAGTCCCAGCGCCGACGTTCCGCCGCGCACCAGCAGGCTCTGCCCGGGTTGCAGATTCAGTCCGGTGGTCAGGGAGCCGTAGGCGGTCTGCAGTGTCTCCGGTACCGAGCCGATCACCTCCCAGGGCAGGTCCGAGTGGAAGGTGATGACCTGCTCGCGCGGCACCACCACGTACTGGGCGTAACCGCCGTCGAAGGCCCGGCCCATGCCGCCCATCATGGTGACCGCCAGGGTTCCCGGGGCCAGACGCCTCTCGGGATCCAGGTCCACGACGCCGGAGGCCTCGATCCCCAGCACGCGCGGATAGCTCATGCCGCCTGCCTGTCCGGTCACCGAGTGGTACTCGCTGCGGTTCATTCCGAAGGCCATGACCTTGAGTCGTACCCAGCCGGGCCGCGGCTGCGGGACGGGCACGTCCATTACGTGCAGGTTCTCAATGCCGGGGGCGGTCAGCACGGCGGCGCGCATGCTCGCGGGCGTGGTGGTGTCAGACGGTATGGCGGCGGTCATCGGATAACGCTCCTGGGGTTTAGGGAAGTGGTTCGGGATGCCGGGGCCGGCACTCCGGCACCTGGGAGTCCGGAGTGGTGCCGGCCTCGTCGGCGGGGGCGGCCAGCACCTGCTCCAGCCAGTCGATCTCCGCCTTACGGGACGCGGCCACGATGCGGATCATGCCGCGCCGGTACGGATCGGGCTCGGTGCTGGAACGGCGCGGCGCGCCGTCGTCGTAGAAGAATGCGGGTGCCGGCTCACGCAGCACGGCCAGACGTCGACGCAGCACGGCCTCGCGCTCGGCCGGATCGGGCAGGCGGGAAAGGAAGGCGAGCAGAACCAGGAAGCGTGGCTGGGAGGCGATGTCGACCTCGGCGGGATGGCACAGCAGATCAAGCAGGCGCTCGCGGCCGGCCGCCGTGATCTCTAGCCGCTTGCGGGGGCGTCCCCGGGCTCCCGGCTCGTCGGTGCGGACGAGCAGACCGGCCTTTTCCAGGCGTGCCAGAGCGGGGTATAGGGAGCCCTCGGAGAGATGACTGCCGGGCCCGTCCAACTCGTTGATCCGGCGGCGCAACTCATAGCCGTGCAGCGGTCCCTCGGAGAGGAACCCTAAGATCTTGAGTTCAAGCACGCCGTCACACTACATCGAATCGACATATCCGCAAAGCGTTGTTACGGTAGGGCGACGTCGCCGCTCGGCGGAGGAGAGGAGACAGTCGTATGGGACTGGGAACCGGGACTCGGATCACCGACGCGTCCGCGCCTGCCACCGCAGGTTCCAGGCCGGCCATGACAGGGGCCAGCACGATCGAGTTCTCCGATGTCACCAAGCGCTACCCGGGACCTGCCGGCAACGGGGCCGCCGTCGACTCCTTCTCCGCCGTGCTGCCCGCCGGCTCCATAACCGTCCTGCTCGGCTCTTCGGGCTGTGGGAAGACGACCCTGCTGCGCATGGTCAACCGCATGGTCGAGCCGACCGCCGGCCGGATCCTCCTCGACGGTGAGGACGTCCAAGACGGCAGCCCGGTGGCCCTGCGCCGTTCCATCGGCTACGTCATGCAGAACGCGGGACTGTTGCCTCACCGGCGGGTGCTGGACAACATCACCCTGGTGCCGCGCCTGAACGGCACCGGCCGGTCCGCGGCACGGGCGCGCGCTCGCGAGCTGATGGACATGCTGGGCCTGGCGGAGGACCTGGCCGACCGCTACCCGGGGCAGCTCTCCGGCGGCCAGGCCCAGCGCGTCGGTGTGGCCCGCGCCCTCGCCGCCGACCCCGGCGTCCTCCTCATGGATGAGCCCTTCGGCGCCGTGGATCCGCTCGTGCGCCGCGACCTGCAGCGAGAGTTGCTACGCATTCAGGGCGAACTCGCCAAGACGATCATCTTCGTGACCCACGACGTGGACGAGGCCCTGATGCTCGGTGACGAGATCATCCTCTTGCGCGAGGGCGCCCAGATCGCGCAGCGCGGCACCGGCGCACAGCTGCTCGCCGATCCGGCCGACGACTTCGTGGCCCGTTTCCTCGGGCTCGACGACGCCGACCGCGTCCTGCGCCTGGCCGACGTCGCCGGCGGCCGGGTGGTTCTGGACCGGGTCGGCCGGGCGATAGGGCGGATCGACGCGGACGCGGAGATGCGCTCGTGACCTGGGTCCTGAACAATCTCCCGGCGATCGGCTCCTATCTGATCGCGCACGTGAGTCAGGCGGTGCCCGCGATCCTTGCGACCCTGGTGCTCGGCATCCCGATCGCCCGCCTGACCCAGCGGTTGGGGCCGCTGCGCGGCGTCCTCGTCTCGGGCGCCTCCCTGCTGTACGCCATCCCCTCGCTGGCGCTGTTCGTGATCCTGCCGGTCGTGCTCGGCACCGGTATCCGCGACACCATCAACGTCGTCGTCGCATTGACGCTCTACGGCCTGGCACTGCTGGTGCCCACCACCGTAGACGCGCTCGACGCCGTCGACCAGCGGGTGCTCGACGCCGCCACCGCCATGGGCATGGGGCCGCTGCGCCGCTTCGCCACCGTGGAACTGCCGCTGGCCGGGCCGGCGATTGTGGCCGGCCTACGCGTCGTCACCGTCTCCACCGTGTCGCTGACCACGGTCGGGGCGGTTCTGGGCGTGCGCAGCCTGGGCTGGCTGTTCACCGACGGCTACCAGCGTGGCATCACCGCGGAAATCCTCGCCGGAATCCTCGCCACTGCTCTGCTCGCGGTCGCGCTCGACGGCCTGGTGGTGCTGGGCGGACGCGCCCTGCTGCCGTGGGCGCGCCCCACGCGGCTGCGTGAGGGGGCGATGGCGTGAACTACGTCGGTGAGGCGATCGCCTACATTTTCGCCGCCGCCAACTGGTCCGGATCGCTCGGCATCGGGCGGCTGCTGGTGCAACACATCGGGTACTCGCTGCTAGGGGTGGCCGTTGCCGCCGCCATCGGGGTGCCGTTGGGCTGGTGGATCGGACACACGGGGCGGGGGCGGGGCGCCGCCATCGCTCTGGCCGGCGCCGTGCGGGCCCTGCCCACCCTCGGCCTGATCACCCTGTTCGGGCTCGCCCTCGGCGTGGGCCTATCCGCCCCCATGCTCGCCTTCATCGTCCTGGCCCTGCCCAGTGTGCTGGCCGGCGCCTACACCGGCATTGAGTCCGCAGATCCCGTCGCCGTCGACGGCGCCCGCGCCAGCGGCATGAGTGAGATCCAGCTACTCACCCGCGTGGAGATCCCGCTGGGCGCCCCGCTGCTGGTGGGCGGCCTGAGGTCCGCCACCCTGCAGGTGATCGCGACCGCGACCCTGGCCGCCTACACCGGCGCCGGCGGGCTTGGGCGGCTGATGTTCCTCGGTCTCAAGACCCAGGACTACGGCATGATGCTGGCCTCCTCACTCATGGTCATTGCCCTGGCTCTGATATCCGAACTCATCTTCATCCTCCTCCAGCGCGCCGTCACCCCGGTCGGTGCACGTAACCGAAAGGAATCCCCGTGAATCCCAATGCTGACAAGCGCACGGTGCTCACCCGTCGCAGTGTCCTGGCCGGCGGTGGTCTGCTCGCCGTGGCCGCCACGCTCGCCGCCTGCTCCAACTCCGACCCGCTGTCCTCGGGCACGGCCTCCGGCACGATCGTAGTGGGCAGCCAGCAGTACTACTCCAATGAGATCATTGCCGAGCTGTACGCCCAGGCGCTCGAGCAGGCCGGTTTCACCATCGACCGCCAGTATCAGATCGGGCAGCGCGAGGTCTACATCCCCGAGCTCGAATCGGGGGCGATCAGCGTGCTGCCAGAGTACGGCGGCAATCTGCTGCAGTACTACGACTCCGATACCGACGCCACGGACTCTGAGTCCATCCACGCCGCCCTGTCGGACGTGCTCCCGGACTCGTTGATGGTGCTCGACTATGCCGAGGCCACCGACCAGGACTCCTATACCGTGACCAGCGAACTCGCCGAGGAGTACGGCCTGGTCTCCATCGGCGACCTGGCCAAGCTCGACGGCACCGTGATGGTGGCGGCGAACTCCGAGTTCAAGACGCGTCCCTACGGCCCGACGGGCATCAAGGCCGTCTACGGGGTGGATGCCGACGTCTACCCCGTGGAGGACGACGGCGGATCGCTTACCATCGGCGCTCTCAAGGACGGAACGGTGCAGGCGGCCGACATCTACACCTCTTCGCCCGCCATCGACGCCAACGACCTGGTGGTCCTGGAGGATCCGGAGGCACTGATCCTGCCGCAGAACGTGACTCCGCTGGTCGCCGCCGACCTCGACGAGGGCGCCGTCACCGCGATCAACGCCGTCTCGGCGCTGCTGACGCCGGAGGCGCTGCGCGCGCTCAACGCCCGTTCGGTGGACGAACAGCTCGACTCCGCCACGATCGCCACCGACTGGCTCACCGAGCAGGGCATCCTGTCCGACTGAGTGCGTCCCATCACCGCCCTCGGCGGGCGCGTGTTCGGCTACGACACCGGACCGTGGTTGCCCGGACGGCGCAGGTAGTGCTCAACCCGCCAGGTGGCGTCCCCGGAAGCGGGGCGCCACTGGCCCGGCGGGTCCGTACAGGGGCCGCCCGGACTCCACTGCGACGGATCAAGCGCCGGAGCGTGCACCAGAAGCCCCGGGTCCATGCCCGCCGCGGCCGCGCGGGCACCGGCGTCCAGGTCGATCACCGACACCAGTAGTTCGTCCACGCAGTCGGCCGCAAGCGCCTGCGCGTATACGCTGCCGCCGCCGATTACCCACACCCGTGGCAGGGTGCGGTAGATGCCCTCGCGGGGATCCTCACCGGGGGCATCGACGGCGTCGTGCGCCGCCGCCAACCCGGCACGCAGGTCGCGGGCCACTACCGCGTCCTGCGCGGCCCAGTCCGGCCTGCGGGTGAGCACGATGCTCGTGCGCCCGGCCAGTGCGCCCCCGATCGACTCCCAGGTGGTGCGGCCCATGACCACGGCACCGCCCAGGGTGGCCGCCCGAAAGTGGCGGAAGTCGGCGGGCACCCGCCACAGCATGCCTCCGTCGGCGCCGATGATGCCGTAGCGATCCTGTGCCCAGATCGCCCCGACGGCACCGCCGCTCACACCGCCACCGGCGCCTTGATCGTCGGATGGTGCTGGTAGCCGGCGGAGGCGTCGATGTCATCCATGGTGTAGGCATCGATCGAGTCGGCCCGCTTCAGCCGCAGCCGCGGGAACGGGTAGGCCTGCGGGACCCGGGACAGCTGCTCGCGGACCTGGGAGACGTGGTTGTTGTATATGTGGCAGTCCCCGCCGGTCCACACCAGTTCCCCGACCTCCAGCTCCGCCTGCTGGGCAAGCATGTGGGTCAGCAGCGCGTAGGAGGCGAGGTTGAAGGGCACGCCCAGGAACAGGTCCGCTGAACGCTGGTAAACCTGCAGCGACAGGCGCCCGTCGGCCACATAGCACTGGAAGAAGGCGTGGCACGGGGCCAGCGCCATGCGATCCAGTTCGCCCACGTTCCAGGCGGATACGAGCATGCGGCGGGAGTCGGGGTCACGGCGCAGGGTCTCGATCACCCCGGTGATCTGGTCGATCGCCCCACCGTCCCGGGCCGGCCAACTGCGCCACTGGGCGCCGTAGATGGGGCCGAGCTCGCCGTCGGCGTCGGCCCACTCGTCCCAGATGGTGATGCCGCGCTCCTGCAGCCAGCGGGCGTTCATGTCGCCGCGCAGGAACCACAACAACTCGCCCTTGACGGCCTTCATGGCCACGAACTTGGTGGTGATGCGCGGGAAGCCTGCCGTCAGGTCGTAGCGCAGTTGCCGGGCGAACACCGAGCGGGTGCCCGTGCCGGTGCGATCGCCCTTGGAAACGCCGTCTAGCAGAACCTCGGCCAGCAGGTCCTCGTAGGCTGCGTCCACGCCGGCCGGTGCCTCCAGACCCAGCCGCGCCAGGTGCGGATAACGCCTGGTCTCGCCGTGGCGGTGCGCACTCTGCTTACCGCTCTCACTCATGTGCGAACCTCCATCTCAACGCCGCGCCGGCCTTCGCTGGGGGCACTCTATCGACTCCCGTCGCGACCGTGCGGCATGCGGGCCCGACGCGGCGCAGGACCGACCGGCTATGCGTCGGGGTCGTCGAGCAGGTGCAGGCGCAGGCCGGCGCCGTGCTCCAGGGTGTGACCGACGGTGCAGCCGCGTTCGATCGCACGGTCCACCCGCTCGCCGAGCGTCTGGCGCTGCTCGGGGCTCAGCGAGGCGAAGTCGGCGACGATCTGCACGTCCAGATCGCTGTAGCGCTCCTCCTCCTCATGCTTAATGGAGGCGGCGATGACGTTGGCGTCGAAGTCCTCACCGAGTGCCTTGGCCAGCCGGTGGTCGGCGGACAGCGCGTTGCAGGTCGCCAGGGCGAGCTTGAGGAGATCCCCCGGGGAGAACTCGCCCGGGCCCATGCCGACGCGCACCTCGGCGCCGCGGGCGTTGTGGCCCAGGTACTGGCGATTTCCGGTGCGCTCCGCCCACACCGAGTTGGACTCGGTGGGAGTGATGACGTCATTGAGGTCGTTCATGGGGGAGATGGTGTCACAGGGCCGGTGGGGCGACTAGCGCATGCGCGTTGGGCGGAACGGGAATATTCGGTAGCGCTCGCCGGGACGTCCCCTCAGGCCGGTCCCGGCACGGCGGCTCCGTTCAGGCGTTCAGCCAGGCGGCGCCCCGGCGCTCCTCGTCGGCCACAACCCGGTTCGCCTGTGCCAGCGCCTTCTCCTCCACGCTGCGCCCCACCAGGGGCACGGAGACCGAAAGATCCAGGTCGACGACGACGCGGGTGGACTCCCCGCCGGCGTCGGGGCGCATGCTGGTGGTGGCGCCGGCCCTTACCGGGGCCCCCTTGACCGCGAGGTCGAGGCTGCCGCTGCGTGAGCCGTCGTCGGCGGGTTCTCCCCAGGACTCGGTCAGGCCGAAGGAGACGGCGGAGCGGACGAAGCGGGCGGCGGCCGCCGGCAGGTGGCCGGGTGATACCGATCCGGAGATGGTCGCCACGAAGCCGCGGCCGCGTGCGGCGACGTCGACGGAGGCGTCCTCCAGCTGGAATCGCTCGATGCGGCCACGCTGGTAGGCCGGATCGGCCAACATGGCGGCCACGCGATCCGGGCCGGCGGGGTAGGTGATCGTGACGCGCTGCTTCATGGTCCCGATCCTGCCACGCCTCGGCGGGTTGCGCCCACGACGTGCCGGGCCCTGGTTGCGGACGTGTCCCATGGCTCGGGAAGCCGAGCTCCCACCTGTACCCGGTAGCATCGGGGCGTGTCGAGTCTTCTGCCCTCCACGGTCCGCGGCGTCGTCAGCCTGCCCCCAGCCGACCTCGACTGGCTTCATCAACTCATGGCGGACTGGCAGGTGATCGCGGACCTGTCCGTATCCGATCTGGTTTTGTGGGTACACACCGACTCCGGCCGGTTCGTGGCTGCCGCGCATTCGCGTCCGGCTACCGGTGCCACCGTGCACCTGGAGGATGTGATCGGTCGACGCATGCCCGCCGCCCGCGAGGCCATGGCGCTGGAGGCACTGATGAGTGGGCAGATCGTGGTGGCGGCCGCCCCGGAGTGGACCGGCTCTTCGGCAGTGCGCGAGGAGTATGTCCCGGTTATTCACGGCTCCCGTGCAATTGCCGTCGTCACCCGGGAGACCGCCGTCGGCGTGCTGCGCGGCGGACGCATCGTGGACAAGCCCCTGGAGGAGCTGGCCGACGCCCTGTGCCTGATGATCGCGCAGGGGAGCTTCCCCATCAACGGCGCCGCCACGGCCGTGCGCCACGGCACCCCCCGTGTGGGCGACGGCGTGGTCAGCCTGGATGACGACGGCGTGGTCACCTACGCCTCACCCAATGCTCAGTCCTGCTTCCACCGGCTCGGCGTGGAGGGCGACATCGAGGGCAGTCAGCTCGCCGAGGCCGTCACCAGCATCATTCCCGAGCGCACTCCCGTGGATGAGACCATGGCGGTGGTGCTGATGGGGCGGCAGGCGTGGTTGACCGAGGTGGAGGTTGGTGGCGTATTCCTGTCAATGCGCTCGATTCCGCTGCGTCGTGACGGGGCACGGGCGGGCGCCCTGCTGTTGGTGCGCGACGTCTCGGAGATTCGGCGTCGGGAGCAGGTGCTGATGAACAAGGACGCCACCATCCGCGAGATTCACCACCGGGTCAAGAACAACCTGCAGACGGTTTCCGCGCTGCTGCGAATGCAGGCGCGCCGTGCCACCAATGAGGAGACGCGTTCCGCCCTGACGGAGGCGGAGCGACGCGTGGGCACGATCGCCACCGTGCATGCGGCGCTGAGTCAGAACGTTGATGAGCAGGTCAACTTCGACGAGGTGTTCTCCTCGGTGCTGCGTTCCGCCGCGGCCGTGGCCACCCCCACCGGGCAGGTATCTACTCGCCTGGAGGGCAAGTTCGGGGTGATCGAGGCCGACGTGGCCCAGGCCTTGGCCACCGTGCTGGCCGAACTGGTGACCAATGCGGTCGAGCATGGGCTGGAGGATCGCGACGGCACCGTGACGGTGCGGGCGCAACGCGACGGCGAGCAATTGACCGTGCATGTCATCGACGACGGGGTGGGCCTGGTCCCCGGCAAGGAAATGACCGGCCTGGGCACACGGATCGTGAACACCCTGGTGCGTGGTGAGCTACGCGGCTCGATCGACTGGCGTCCCGCCCCGGGCGGGCAGGGCACCGACGTGGTCCTGCACGCCCAACTTGGTGGGGCCTGAACCCGGGACGACGGGGCGGACGGTGCAGTGGGAAAGGGGCCGGTGGCGCACCGGGGTGCGGCGCGCCACCTGACGGCTCAGGAGGAGCGGCGGGCCCGGGCGGCGCGCCGCTTGAGCGAGCGCCGCTCGTCCTCACTCATACCGCCCCACACGCCGGCGTCCTGGCCGTTCTCAAGCGCCCACTTCAGGCAGGTGTCGACCACGTCGCAGCGGGCGCACACCTCCTTCGCCTCCGCGATCTGCGCGATCGCGGGGCCGGTGTTGCCGACGGGGAAAAAGAGTTCCGGGTCAACCGTGAGACAAGCTGCCTGGCTCCGCCAGTCCATAGAGGGCTCCCTTCGGGGACGTGAATGCTGCTGCGGTGCGCGTGACGTGCCGTCCCGAATTCGCCGAGGCGGGCGCTGGACCACCGCGTCCTGCCCCCAACTTTCACACGCCGACCGGGCCGGGGCAAGACCTCGCAGGTGAGACCTGTGCCGACGGCCTGTAGTGATAGTCACAGTCCCGTGCGTCGTTTCTGCAATGGTTACAGGAGCGAAACCTCGGCTCGACGCGCTCTACGTTAGCGGTCTGCCCCATCCGCCGCCACCTGCAGCGGCGTGATGGCACCGCGCCACACCAGCACGCCCCTGCCCGGCACGGTCGCGCCGCGCGGATCAATCGCCCCACGCAACTGGCGCCCCGCTGCCTGCGCCGCCGGCCCCAGCCCCGGCCACAGCACGACGACGGCGCCCCGCTCGCGCAGCACGGCCAGCGGTCCCCGATAGGTTCCCGCGGCCCGCTCCGTGGTTGCCGCCGCGATCACCCGACGCCCCTGTCCGAGCGCCTCCTCCACCCGTGCCTGCGTCGCCGCATTGCTGAGGTCCAGGTCGTCCACGACCAACGGTTCCTCGGCGCCGAGCCGGCCCCGGATGCAGCTCGCCAGGGCAGCGACCGCGCAGCTGCGCCCCGACCCCGGTGGGCCGACCACGAGCACACTGCCGTCCGGCAGCGGCACCGGGGCGGCCTCATCTCCGCCCACCGCCCACACGCCCGGCGCGGGGGCAACCAGCCGGGGAATCTCCTCTAGTCGGCGCGGTCCCGCCCCGAGGCCGGGCCACTCGTCCGCAGTCGGCACCACCACCTGGCAGGCGATCGCGTCGCCGCCGTCGAGCAGCACTCCGCGCCCGGGCCCCGAGCCGGTGACGACGCCGCGCGGCAAGCCCGCCAGCGAGGCCTGTGCCGGCTGTACCGCCCCCAGCACGAGCCGGCGTCGCAGCGGCACGGCCCAGCGGGCATTGGCCACCGTCAACGGTGCGGCCACCAACACCCCGGTGCCGGTCGACGTTGCACCGCGCACCAGCGACTCCAGCAGTGCCTGTCCCTCACCCGGCCCGAGCGCCTCATCCACGGCCGACAGCATCACGTCAACGTCGTCGATCGCCAGCAGGTCCCCGTGTAGGGAACCGGCGGCCGCCAGCGACCACAGGCGGGCGAGCCGGCGCGGATCCTGGCCGCCTACGACCGTGCCCACCCCGGCCCGGCCGGCCAGAGCCGCAGCGGGGGAGCGGGGTTGTGCGCACACATGCACCGTCATCCCGCTTCCGAGTGCACCCAGGGCGGCGGTGTACACGCCGGTCGAGCGGCCGCAGCCCGGCGCCCCCATGAGCAACAGGGGCTCGGAGGGCGACCACTCCCAGGTGCCCAGGCACTGGCTCTCCGGCAGATCCGTCAGCAGTAGCGTGCACCCGGCCTTGTCCGCCTCCGGCCGGGCGAGCGGGGACGCACCCGCTGACGCGCGCGTGGGGCCGTGGGTGGCGAGCGCTTGCGCCTGCTGGCGGTCCACGTGCGCGGGTAGCGGCAGCGCCCAGGGACGCCAAGGAGCCGCCGCATCCGCGGCGGCCGCGATCTCACCGACCAGCGCCGCCAGATGCCGTTCCGTACCACACCAGGGAGCCTGCAGCACCGGCTCGGACTGTCCCTGAACCCCGGTCGCGACAATCACCCGCCCCGGATGCGCCGGCAGGCGTGCGGCTCCATCGTGTCCCAGGATGTCGCGCGAGTCGGCTGGATCGAGTACTCGCAGACACACTCGCAGATTCGTGTTGGCGCGAATGGTGGGCGAGACCGCGCCACTTGGACGCTGGGTGGCCAGGATCAGGTGTATCCCGAGGCTGCGCCCCTGGGCGGCCACCCGCACCAGTGCATCCAGCACCTCCGGATGCTCGGCCGCCATAGTGGCGAACTCGTCGACCACCAGCACCAGTCGCGCGGGGGCATCGGCCGGGTCCAGGTAGGAGACGTCCTTGGCGCGGTGCTGGGCCAGCAGGCGCTCGCGGCGGCGCACCTCGGCCTCCAGGGAGGCCAGGGCCCGGCGCGTGCCCGCCGGATCCAGGTCGGTCAGGACTCCGGCGGTATGCGGCAGCTCGGCGAGTGGACCGAAGGCCGCGCCGCCCTTGTAGTCGACCAGAACCAGGCTCAGCGCCGAAGGCGGGCGGGTGGCGGCCAGTTGCAGCAGCCAGGAGATGAGCAGCTCGGACTTGCCGGACCCGGTGGTGCCGGCCAGTAGGGCGTGCGGCCCGTCCCGGACCAGGTCGACCGCCACCGGGCCGCCCGCGCCCACCCCGAGCACCGCGGGCAGGCCGGCGGGCACCATCTGCTCCCAGCGGTGCCGCAGGAGACCGCGGTCGATCTCCGCGCATACCTCCTCCAGACGCACCGTGGACGGCGGCCCGCCGTGTCCGGCGCCATCGGCTCCGTCCTGTACCGGCAGCCCGGCGACGGCGCGCAACGTGGCCCACCATCGTCCGCCGGGGTCCGGCGCCCGCCCGCGCACCGGCAACACGCTGACCGCCCGGGCCGGTGCTCCGCTGCTGGCGGCCGTGACCGCCACCTGACTGCGGCGTCCCTCGGGCCCCCAGGACACGCGCACGCTGGCATCGCCGGCCTGCACCTGCCCGAGGCCGCGGGCAAGCACCTGCGCGCCCCACCAACGCACCGCTCCGACCGCCCACGGCCCGGTCAGGGCAATCCGGTCGCCCGCCGCCACCCGCAGTACCGTGCGTCGACGCCGCCGTCCGGTCCACGCCCTGATCGCCTCCTCGTCGTCGGCCCTGCCGGCGGTCTCCGGCTGGTTGCGGCCGCCCGCGTGCCGCACCGCCACGGCCAGCAGCATGCCGGCGGGATCGGGAGTGCGTGCCCGGGCCCCGCGCCAACCGGCGGTCCCGGCCTGGCGGCCGGCGCCGCGTCCCCGCCCGAGCAGGGGCAGCAGTCGCAGCGCTGCCATCATGCCCATGGGGGCCATGGCCAGCGCCCCCATGGCGCCGCGGCTGCCGGTGCGCACCGCGACAACCGCCAGCACCCCCAGCAGCAGCACCGCCAGCGCCGAGCCTAGCGCCATCCACCGGTTCTGTGCCGAGGTTGGTGGCTTCGGCGGGTGCAGGTCGGCGGGGCGACGCCGCAACTCCGCCACGGTGTCGCCCAGGCGCAGCCGGGTTCCTTCTCGGCAGGTGTGTGGGCGGTTCCCCAGCCTGCGCCAGCACCAGCGGCGGCGCACACGCGCACCGTTGGCAGAGCCGGCGTCCGACAGCAGCACGCCGCGGGGTGTTTGGCGCACCCGCAAGTGGGAGCGGGAGACCGCCTGATCGGTGAGCACGCCGTCGCGCCCCACCGTGCCACGTTCGGGCAACGGGATCACCAGTCCCTCGTCGCGGCCGGAGAGGACGGCCAGGTGCCAGGTGGAGGACAGCGCCGCATAGGCGGCCGCCGCGGCCACCGCCACCTCACCGGTCATCGCCGTGGGGCCGGATTCGGGAGCGGCGGGGGCCCGGGTGCCGGGGGAGAAGTCGGAGTGCATGCCATGAGCCTGCCTTCGCCACCGGTGGGCCGCCGGGGGCCTGTGGAGATGCCGCCGAGGGGGTGTCGCGAAGCGCGCCTGTGGACTTCGGCGCCGTACCTGTGCGCCCCGCCGGCACCCGCCCTGTCGGCAACCGCGGGGGAGCGCCTTGGGGGAAGATGGCCCCATGAGCGAAGCCCGCCCCACGCCTCCAGCCGCGTCCGCCACCGCCCTGACCGGCGTGCCCGCCGCCATACGCACCCGCTGGAGCGAGCTCGTCCGGGACATTGAGCGCGCCCGCGACGCCTACTACGACGCCGTCGACGCCCAGAGCCCGTGGTCCGACGCCGAATACGATGCGCTGTACCGCGAGCTGGAGGCCTTGGAAACCGCCCACCCCGCGCTGCGGCTGCCCTCCTCACCGACTCAAACGGTGGGCGGACGTGCGGTTACGGACTTCGCCCCCGCCCCGCACCATGAGCGCATGTACTCCCTGCAGGACGTGTTCAACCTGGACGAAGTGGAGCAGTGGGCGCAGCGCATGGCGGCCGAAACCGGGGTGCCCGACGCCGAATTGCCCATGACCGCCGAGGTCAAGATCGACGGCCTGGCGGTCGCCCTGACCTATGAGCACGGGGTGCTCACCCGTGCCGCCACCCGCGGCGACGGCGTGGTGGGGGAGGACGTCACCGGCAACGTCCGCACCATTGACTCCATCCCGCTGGTGCTAGCCGGCGACTCGCACCCCGACCTGTTGGAGGTGCGCGGCGAGGTGTACTTCCCGGTCGAGGCCTTCCATGAGTTCAACGAGCGGCGCCGTACCGAGAACCTGCAACGGGAGGCGGACGGCCGCCCCCGCTTGCAGGTGTTCGCCAACCCCCGCAACGCGGCCGCCGGCTCCCTGCGGCAGAAGAACCCGGCGGTGACCGCCGCGCGTCCGCTGTCGATGATCGCCCATGGCGTCGGCGCCATCATCCCGGCCTCCGGGGAGCAACTGCCAACCTCCCAACATGCCTGGTACGAGCTGCTCTCCGCCTGGGGCCTGCCGGTCTCTCCCTATAACGCGGTGGTACGGGGCCGGGCCCAACGGGAGGCCTATATCGCCCGCTACGCCGACCACCGCCACGACCTGCTGCACGAGATCGACGGCATCGTGTTCAAACTCGACTCTCGTCCGCTGCAGGCCGAACTGGGGTATACTTCGCGCGTACCCCGGTGGGCCACCGCCTACAAGTACCCGCCCGAGGAGGTACACACCCGTCTGCTGGACATCGACGTCCAGGTCGGCCGTACCGGCCGGGTGACCCCCTTCGGGATCATGGAGCCCGTGCTGGTGGCCGGTTCGCGCGTCTCCCGCGCCACCCTCCACAATGCAGCCGAGGTCGCCCGCAAGGGTGTCAAGATCGGCGACTTGGTGGTGCTGCGCAAGGCCGGCGACGTGATCCCGGAGATCGTGGGACCCGTGCTCGAGCGGCGCGACGGCAGCGAGCGGGACTTCGTCATGCCGCAGCATTGCCCCTCCTGCGGGACGGCGCTGGCGCCGGCCAAGGAGGGCGACGTCGACCTGCGCTGCCCCAACACTCGCTCCTGCCCGGCGCAACTGACCGAGCGCATCGCCCACATCGGCTCCCGCGGCGCACTGGACGTGGAGGGGCTGGGGGACGAGGCCGCCTCCGCCCTGACCCAGCCCGATGCCGGACGCGTCGAGGCACTCGCGGCCGTAGCTGCCGGCCACGTGCTGGAAACCGAGCGGGGGCGCCTGCGCCTGCCAACTGAAGAATTGCAAGCGCTGCACCCCGCGGAGCGGATCGGGGCCGCCGAGGCCCTGCTCGCCGAGGGGGACGCGCCCGCTCAGCGGCCGGTCCTGACCGGTGAGGCCGCCCTGTTCGAACTGACGGTCGACGATCTGCGCGACGTGTTCGTCTACCGTCCCATCACGCGTGGCGGCGTCCCCACCGGCGACTGGCGGCGGTTGCGCTTCTTCTGGTCGAAGCAGCTCTACGCCAAGGACGGCGCGATCAAGCGTCCCACCGCCGCCGGCAAGAACGCCACCGCAATGCTGAAGCAGCTTCAGGCTGCCAAGCAGCAACCGCTGTGGCGGGTACTGGTGGCGCTGTCGGTGCGGCACGTCGGTCCGACGGCGGCCCGGGCACTGGCCGGGCGCTTCGGCTCCATGGATGCGTTGCGGGCGGCGAGCCTGGAGGAATTGGCGCAGGTCGACGGTGTGGGACCGACCATCGCCGCCGCCTGGCAGGACTGGCTGGGCGCCGATTGGCACGAGCAGATCCTGACGCGCTGGGCGGCAGCGGGGGTGCGCATGGCGGACGACGCCGAGCCGGCCGGGCAGACGCCCCAGACGTTGGCGGGCCTGACCGTCGTCGTCACCGGCACCCTGCAGCACTTCACCCGCGACGGTGCCAAGGAGGCGATTGTGGCCCGTGGCGGCAAGGCCTCCGGGAGCGTGTCGAAGCGGACGAGTTACGTCATCGTTGGCGAGAACGCCGGTTCTAAGGAGACCAAGGCCCGGGAGCTGGGGCTGCCGCTGCTGGACGAGGCCGGGTTCGAGACGCTGC
>NZ_QMIN01000038.1:0-7729 GCF_003287795.1 Actinomyces sp. Z5 | reverse complement strand
GGCCCGCCCACCGCTTCAAACGGTGGGCGGGCCGAGTCTGGGCCGTTCGGGTGGTCGCGACGGGATGCGACGAAGGCTCAGTAGTGAGAGACGACGGTGGTGCCGATTTCCGCCCAGTCGTAGATCCACTTGGCCTCGGCCACCGGCATGTTCAGGCAGCCGTGCGAGGCGGAGAAGCCCCAACTCGACCACCACGGGGCACCGTGCAGTGCGTAGCCCGCGTAGAAGTAGGAGATCCACGGCACGTTCTCCGTCTCGTAGTCGGTGCCGTCCGCGTTCTGCCCGCGCATGGTCTGGGTCTCGTACTGCAGGTAGACGTGGTACGTGCCGGTTACCGTGGGGGTGGCGGCGGCGCCGTCGACGATGGTTACCGGGCCGCGCACCACGGTCGCACCCTCGTAGGAGGTGACCGTCTTGGCCGACAGGTTGATGTCGATCCACTTCTCGCCCTCGGCCGCCTGGTAAACCAGGTTCTCGGCGCCGTCGGCGATCTCGCGTTCCTCCCACTGCTCCTCGTCGGTGGTCATTTCGAAGGCGCCGGCGTAGGCCTCGCCGCTGGAGAGCGAGTCGGCGATGGCCGTGGTAATGGTCTCGGCGTTGTTAACCGTCTGGCCGGCAACCGCCTCAACGCTCGTGGCCACGACCTGACCGGAGGAGTTGACGTTGCGCTGTCCGACAACCGGCTCGACGTTGGCGGCGGCCGCCTGGGTGCTCACCCACTCGGCCACCTGGTCGCTGTCAATGGACAGGGTGGGGGCGGCATCGAGGTTCTCGGTGACCTCCACCCAGGACGCCTTGGTCGCGATGTCGGCGGTGTAGGACGCGGTTCCGTCCGCGTTGGTGATGGTGACGTCTTGAGAGATCCACTGGTTGGCCGTGTCCGCCACGGCCTGAGCATCCGCATCCGAGACGGCGGGAAGCGTGTTGACGTACGTCAGATCCACCGAGGCGGGGGTCAGTGAGGACGCGGCCTGTGCCGTGGCCGCGGCCAGATCGGTGGTGTCTATGCTCACGCCCGCGCTGGCGGCACTCACCTCGAAGGTGGTGACGTCGGTGTTGAGCACCACCGAGGCGTTTTGCGCCTTCGCCTGGTCCTCGGGCACGAGGCCGTTGGCGTATTCCTCCAACACGGCGTCATCACTGGTGGTGACGACTTCGATGTCGGATCCGCCCAGCAGTGCCGTGAAGCGGTCGACGACGTCGGCACCGCGGCTCATGGCAGCGTCCGCGGTCGCCTCGGCGTCGACGGTTGTGCCCAGGTCTGTCAGGGAGGCGGTCGCCTCCACATCACCGGTGACGGTGACGGTGGCGGCCTGTACCCGGGCGTTGATCGCAGCGACGATCTCGTCCCGACTCATGCCGGCCATGTCGGTGCCCGCAATCGTGGTTCCGGGCACGGCGACGTTGGCGTAGTGCGCGGCATAGGCGTAGCCGCCCACGCCGACCAGGAGCAGCGCGGCGGCCAGGGATGCCAGCGCCCAGCGGCGCCGACGGTGGGGCCGCTTTTCACTCTCCGAAGCATCCGGGGCGAGCGGAGCGCTTTCGGCGGAAGCCGGTGATGCCTGCCCGCCCTCCGGGGTCGACGCCGTTTCGGTAGGTGCTACCGCTGAGGTCTCCTCGGCGTCGGGGGCCGCATCCGGCTCGGCCGGAGTGATTGCGCTCGGGGCGACGGGCGCCGCTGCATCCACCGGTTCCACCGGGGCGTTCTGCTGCGTCTGGGCCGCCTGCGCGGTGGCTTCGGCGTCGGCGGGGGTGTGCGCCGTCGGCGCGGCGCTCGCTGCGGCAAGGATTGAGGTCCGCGCCACCGCGGGGGTCTCGCCATACGGGCTCTTCAAGACGGTGTCCGGGGCAGCATCGGTGTCAGCGGGTCGGTCGGTCAGTGCCGACGACTCGTCGATCTCCTCCGGGGCCGTCCCGGTGGGGAGCTTGTCGCTGTGCATAGGATCCTTATTCGCTGGCGGCCCGGCGAAGGCGGGGTCGTCCTGTTCTGGGTATCCGCACTAACCGCGGAACCTCTGCCGCCAATGACACCGGCACCCGCTGGGAATGTCAATGTTGTCCGCCACGGTGTGCCTGTGACTTCTCGCATGAGGCGTGCGGAAACGCCGTAGTGCGCCCGCAGTTTCGGTATGCGTCGCGCCACTATGTAATGTTATTGTGATGAAAACGCAATTGCTGTGCAAAGGTTGCGGGTGACATATCTCCGGCCGAGGAGCCGATGCCGTGCGTGGGAGCGGAGGGGCGGGCGAGCGGGCGCCGACTCGGCAGGGGGCCGGCAAGTAGATACACTCGGGCCCATGTCTGCTATCTCCAAGGATGAGGTCATTCGCGTCGCGGCGCTTGCGCGCGTGGCCCTGAGTGACGAGGAGGTGACGCGGCTGGCCGGTGAGCTGGATGCGGTCGCCTCCGCCTTCGCTCGGGTCAACAGCGTGGTCACCCCCGACCTGCCGGCCACCTCGCACCCGGTTCCGCTTACCAATGTGATGCGCGAGGACACGCCCGGCCCAACGCTCAACATCGAAGAACTGCTCGCCGGCGCCCCCGCCGCGGAGGACTCCGC
This sequence comes from Actinomyces sp. Z5, assembly GCF_003287795.1. Taxonomy (NCBI): domain Bacteria; kingdom Bacillati; phylum Actinomycetota; class Actinomycetes; order Actinomycetales; family Actinomycetaceae; genus Actinomyces; species Actinomyces sp. Z5. The sequence goes on along the minus strand of NZ_QMIN01000038.1, from coordinate 5,169 downwards.
GTTCATGGTGCCTCGCATCCTGGGAGAGGACTCCGCCTCGTGAAGCCGATGAACTCTGACACCACAACCGCCGCCGCCCTGGTGCGGGCAAGTGCTGCCCAGCAGGCCGCCGCCCTGGCCGCCGGCGAGGTCTCCTCCCGCGAGCTGACTCGCGCCCACCTGGACCGCATCGCCGCCGTCGACGGCGCCGTGGGTGCCTTCCTCGACGTCGACGCCGAAAAGGCCCTGGCCGACGCCGATGCTGCCGACGCCGCCCGCCGGGAGGCCGACGCCGCCGGCGAGCAGGTGCCCGAGCTGACCGGCGTGCCGACGGCGGTCAAGGATCTGATCGTCACCCATGGCCAGGTGACCACCGCCGCCTCCCGGATTCTGGAGGGTTGGGTGCCACCGTACGACGCCACCCTGGTGAAGAACCTGCGTGCCGCGCACCTGCCGATCCTGGGCAAGACCAACCTCGACGAGTTCGCCATGGGTGGCTCCACCGAGCACTCCGCCTTCGGCCGTACCGCCAATCCCTGGGACCTCGAGCGCATCCCCGGCGGCTCCTCCGGCGGCTCGGCCGCCGCGGTCGGCGCCTTCGAGGCGCCCGTCGCGGTTGGCACTGACACCGGCGGTTCGATCCGCCAGCCCGCCGCCGTCACCGGCACCGTCGGCGTGAAGCCCACATATGGCACGGTCTCCCGCTTCGGCGTGATCGCCATGGCCTCCTCCCTGGACACCCCCGGCCCCATGGCGCGAACGGTGCTGGACACCGCGCTCCTGCACGACGTCATTGCCTCCTACGACCCGCTCGACTCCACGTCGTTGCCGGACGCGCCGCGCGGTATGGCCGAGGTGGTGCGTGCCGCTCAGGCCGGAGCCGACCTGAGCGGACTGCGCGTCGGGGTGATCGCCGAACTCGATGGGGGCGAGGGCTACCAGAGCGGCGTCGTCGACTCCTTCCATGCCGCTCTGGAACTGCTTCAGGAGGCGGGTGCCGCGGTGGAGACCGTCTCGCTGCCCCACCTGGAGTACGCGCTGGACGCCTATTACCTGATCATGCCCGCCGAGGCCTCCTCCAACCTGGCCCGCTACGACGGCATGCGCTACGGCCTGCGCGTCGAGCCCGCGGAGGGCCCGGTCACCGCCGAGACGGTCATGTCCGCCACCCGTGGCGCCGGATTCGGCGATGAGGTCAAGCGGCGCATCATCCTGGGCACCCACGTGCTGTCGGCCGGGTACTACGACGCCTACTACGGCTCCGCCCAGAAGGTGCGCACCCTGGTGCAGCGCGACTTCGCCGCCGCTTGGCAGCAGGCGGACGTGCTGGTCTCGCCGACCGCACCGGTTACGGCCTACCGCTTCGGGGAGAAGGACGACCCGCTGGCCATGTATAAGCTCGACGTGACCACCATCCCCGCCAACCTGGCCGGTGTCCCGGCGATGAGCCTGCCTTCGGGCCTGAGTGACGGTCTGCCCGTCGGCTTCCAGATCCTCGCGCCGCAGCGCGCCGACGACCGCCTGTATCGGGTGGGCGCGGTGCTTGAGCAGATGTTGGAGAACAAGTGGGGTGGTCACCTGCTTGCCCAGGCCCCCGAGCTGGAGGTGAAGTGACATGAGCGAGAAGCTGATGGACTACGACGAGGCCGTGCGCCGCTACGACCCGGTCATCGGGCTGGAGGTGCACGTCGAACTGGGCACCGCCACCAAGATGTTCGACGCCGCCCCCAACGTGTTCGGGGCCCAGCCGAACACCATGGTGACACCCACCAGTGTGGGCCTGCCCGGTTCCCTCCCGGTTGTCAACGGCAAGGGCGTCGAATACGCCATCCGAATCGGGCTGGCCCTGGGCTGCCAGATCGCCGAGACCTGCCGCTTCGCCCGGAAGAACTACTTCTACCCGGACCTGTGCAAGGACTTCCAGACCTCCCAGTCGGACGAGCCGATCGCCTACGACGGTGCCCTCCCGGTGGAACTCGAGGACGGGACGGTCTTCACCGTGCCGATCGAGCGCGCTCACATGGAGGAGGACGCCGGCAAGAACGTGCACGTAGGCGGCACCGACGGGCGTATCGAGGGCGCCGACCACTCCCTGGTCGACTACAACCGGGCCGGCGTGCCGCTGGTGGAGATCGTGACGCGCCCCATTGAGGGCGCCGGTGCCAGGGCGCCCGAGGTTGCCGCCACCTACGTGCGCACCCTGCGGGACATCTTCCGGGCACTGGGCGTGTCCGAGGCGCGTATGGAGCGCGGCAACGTGCGCGCCGACGTCAACGTCTCCCTACGCGAGGGCCCCGACGCCCCCATGGGCACTCGCACCGAGACCAAGAACGTCAACACCTTCCGCGGCATCGACGCCGTCGTCCGCTATGAGATCAGCCGCCAGGCGGCCATTCTGGCCGACGGCGGCACGGTCCAGCAGGAGACCCGGCACGGCCAGGCGGACGGCACCACCCGTGCCGGCCGTATCAAGTCCGACGCCGACGACTACCGCTACTTCCCGGAGCCGGACTTGGTGCCGCTCGCCCCCAGCCGCGAGTGGGTCGAACAGATCCGCGCCAGCCTGCCCGAGATGCCGGCCGCCAAACGGCGTCGGCTGAAGGCGGAGTGGAACTTGGCCGACGACGAGATGCGTGACGTCGTCAACGCGGGCGCGCTAGAACTCATCGAGGCGACCGTCCTGGCCGGTGCGACCGGCCAGGCGGCGCGCAAGTGGTGGATGGGTGAGTTGTCCCGCGCCGCCAAGGAGCGGGAGGTCGCTCTGGAGGACCTGCCCATAACCCCCGTGCAGGTCGCTGAGCTGCAAGCACTGGTTGACTCGGGCCGCCTTACCGACAAGCTCGCCCGGCAGGTGCTGGAGGGTGTGCTGGCGGGCGAGGGCGATCCCGAAGCGGTGGTGGAAGGCCGCGGGCTCGAAGTCGTCTCCGACGAGGGCGCGCTGCTGGCCGCCGTCGACGAGGCTCTGGCTGCAAATCCGGATGTCGCCGAGAAGATCCGCGGTGGCAAGGTCAAGGCGGCCGGAGCCATTGTCGGCGCAGTCATGAAGGCCACCAAGGGGCAGGCCGACGCGCGCCGGGTGCGCGAGTTGGTGATGGAGCGCGTGGGCGTTTGACCACCCGACCACGCCGTTGGTGACCGACAACTCGCGGCGTTGACACGGGACATGCGGATCCGGCTGTCTCTCCGCTGTGAGCCGAGAGACAGCCGGAACTGTTTAGCGCTTTATGGGGATAAGCTCACTCCGTATACACAGTCATCTGGCCGAGACCTGCGACCGTCGTTGGTCTGTCTGACTTACCCCATAACGGAGGATCCAACCCATGGCACAGCCGAGTCCCAGCTACACCGTTGCCCTGCACCTGGAGGTGCCGGCCTCACAGAAGGCCGTCACGACGCTCGTCGACACGGCTTCGGCAACGGGAGCCATCGTCAACGGCGTAGACGTTGCGGACACCGACGGCGACACTCTGATCGTGGACCTGACCGCCGACACCCGTGACTCCAAGCACCGCGGTGAACTGGTAGAGGCTCTCAAGCAGCTCGACGGCGTAATCGTCCACAATGTCGGCGACTCCACCTTCCTCGCCCACGTGGGAGGCAAGGTAGAGGTCACGCCGCGTACCCCCATCCACAACCGGCGCGATCTCGCCCGCGTATACACCCCCGGTGTAGCCCGTGTGTGCAAGGCCATCCACGACCACCCCGAGCGCGCCCGCCAGCTGACCATCAAGAAGAACACGGTGGCGGTCGTCACCGACGGGACCGCCGTGCTCGGCCTGGGGGACATTGGCCCGGAGGCCGCCATGCCGGTGATGGAGGGCAAGGCGGTGCTGTTCAAGCAGTTCGGCGACGTCGACGCCTGGCCGGTGGCACTGGACACTAAGGATCCCGAGGAGATCATCAAGATCGTCAAGGCGATCGCCCCCGCCTACGGCGGCATCAACCTTGAGGACATCGCCGCGCCCAAGTGTTTCGACATCGAGGCGCGCCTGCGCGAGGAACTCGACATTCCCGTCTTCCATGATGACCAGCACGGCACCGCCATCGTCACTCTGGCGGCGCTGATCAACGCACTGAAGGTCGTTGGCAAGAAGATCGAGGACGTGCGTATCGTGCTCTCCGGCGTCGGCGCGGCGGGCTCCGCCATCGCCAAGCTGCTCATGGCGCATGGTGCTACGGACATCGTCGGCTACGGCCGCTCGGGCGCACTCAACAGCGAGCACACCGAGGGCATGAACGAGCACCGCAAGTGGCTGGCGGAGAACACCAACCCGCGGCACGTCTCCGGCACCCTCAAGGAGGGCCTGAAGGGGGCCGACGTATTCATCGGTGTGTCGAGTGGAAACTTGCTCGAGCCCAAGGACCTGGCGGTCATGAACGAGAACGCGATCGTCTTCGCCATGGCCAACCCCACCCCGGAGGTCGACCCCGTGGGTGCGGCCGACTACGCCGCCGTGGTCGCCACCGGGCGCAGCGACTTCCCGAACCAGATCAACAACGTGCTGGCCTTCCCCGGCCTGTTCCGGGGTCTGCTTGACACAGGCATCACCGAGATCTCCGTGGAGCTGCTGCGCGCTGCGGCCACGGGCATCGCCGGTGTGATCGCCGATGAGGAACTGAGCCCGGTCTACATCATTCCCGGTGCCTTCGACAAGCGTGTTGCGGCAGCGGTCGCCAAGGCGGTGCGCAAGTTCGCCACCGTCTGATGCACGGGAACCCGTAACGCGGGCGCCGTGACAACTGGATCGGCGGATGACTCCGGCGGCTCGGCCGGCGACCGCAGGGAAGCGTGGGCTGTTGGCTCGACCTCGAACTCGGGGGAGCCAGCAGCCCATCTCCGCATCTGCCGTGCGCGATGGATCGGCGTCGCGCCGCGTGGTCCAGTTCATAGCGGCGGGATTTGACGTCGCCCCGCGCCGTGGCGATAAAGTACAGCCCGCTGCGTCGGACGCGGTTCCCGAACCGGGAACGGGCCGCGCGGCCACGCATCCGCGAGGAGCCGGCTGTGATCGGGGAGATGCTCCCCGGCCTTGACGCCGATCAAGTTTCCTCATAAGATTGCGGACGCTGCTCGCCGGAGTGAAGGGCCGATCGGAAGACCGCCCGGAGCTTCGACTGGGTGTGTTGTTTGGGATCTCGATAGTGTGTCGTGTTTGTTTGTTTTGTTGGTTTTTTGTTGGTTTCTTTGTT
>NZ_QMIN01000037.1:0-3628 GCF_003287795.1 Actinomyces sp. Z5 | reverse complement strand
CGCGATGTTTCACGTGAAACATCGCGGCCCTCTCGCCTTCATCTGATAACTGCTTGCGGTCCGGGCCGGGCGCCGCACGCCATCGACTACTCAATCACGCCTACGCGCGTCTCCATGGCGCAGCCGACTCGGTCCAGTTCGAACCACGTGCACGGTCGTCTCAAGGCCAGAGGCCCATCGCCAGACGAGCGGCCGTGTCAGCCTTCGTCCAGCGAGGTTCCCGGCGCCAGCGCCTCCACGATCCGCGCCAAATCCTCATCCCCAGCGAACTCGATGGTGATACGGCCCTTCTTGGCGCCCCGGGTGACCTTGACGCGAGTGTCGAAGGCGTCGGAAAGGCGCGTGGACAGTGCAGGCAGGGGGGTGTTGCGCGAGTGCCCCACCGTCTTCGCAGCGGCATGCGCCTCGGCCGGCTCTCCGTACACGGCCACGATCTCCTCGGTGGCGCGCACCGACAGCCCCTCGGCCACCACGCGCTGCGCCACGCGCTCCATGGCGGCGGCGTCGGGCAGGCCCAGCAGCGCGCGCGCATGGCCGGCGGACAGCACCTCCGCAGCCACCCGCCGCTGTACCAGCGGCGGCAGCTTCATCAGCCGCAGGGTGTTGGAGATCTGGGAGCGGGACCGAGCGATCTTCTCGGACAGTTCCGCCTGGGTGCAGTCGAAGTCCTCCAGCAGCTGCTGGTAGGCGGCCGCCTCCTCAAGCGGGTTCAACTGCACCCGGTGCAGGTTCTCCAACAGCGCGTCGCGCAGCAGTTCTTCGTCCGCGGTGTAGCGCACCACCGCCGGAATCGTCTCCATCCCGGCCGCCTTCGCGGCGCGCAGGCGCCGTTCGCCCATCACCAGCTCGTAAGCGGCGTCCTCGGGCGCGTCCGCGTTCTCGGAGCCCGCGGAGCCATCCACCGGCGCGTCCATGCGGCGCACCACGATCGGCTGGAGCAGGCCGACCTCCCTGATGGAGTCGGCGAGCTCCGCAATGTCGTCCTCGTCGAACACCTGACGCGGCTGACGCCGGTTCGGCACGATCGCTGCGACCGGCAGCTCGGCGAAGGTCGCTCCCGGCACCGGCACCAACTCGATGTCGGCCTCTGCGTCAGCGCCGGCAGCGGATGTTTCACGTGAAACATCGACGGTGCTCGCCGCGGCCGCCTCGGTCATACCGGCCGATTCCGCCGGGCCCTGCGCGATCCCCGGGGAGCCCGCGGCGTCCACGTCGGTCTTCTTCGCGTCGCCCACAGCGTTCGGGTCCACCGGCGTCCGCGGACGCGTTCCAGCACTGCGCCCGCCCCGCCGGGAGCGCTTGGAGGGGGCCAGCAGGGTGGCGGCGATGTCATCCGCGTGGCGCACCGTTTCGGGCTCGGTCCCCGCGGCGGCGTCGGCACCCGGGCCCTCGGGGAAGAAGACGTCGGAGGGGCGGCGGCTGGGATTCTCCACCTGCGCGTCGGGGATGAGTGCCTGCAGCCCGCGTCCCAGGCCGCGCTTCTTCTGAGCCATCGTCATGCCTCCGTGGGTTCGTCCTGCCGAGCCTGCTCAACACCGCGCGCGGCGATCTCCATCGCGAGCTTCTTGTAGGCGACGGCGCCGCTCGAGCGGGGGTCCCAGAATACGACCGGGGACCCGAAGGACGGCGCCTCCGCCACGCGTACAGAACGGGGTATGCGAGTTGTGAGCGTGGCCGCCGGGAAGTAGGTGCGTACTTCCGCCTCCACCTCCTTGGCCAACGTGGTGCGCGCGTCAAACATGGTCAGGGCGATCATGGAGACGCTCAGGTCAGGATTGTGAATCTGGGCGATGCGATCCACCGAGCGCGTCAGCAGCGCCAAACCCTCGAGTGCGTAGTACTCGGCCTGCATGGGAATGAGTACCTCCCCGGCGGCCACGAAGGCGTTAATCGTCATAATGCCGAGGCTGGGCGGGCAGTCGATGAGTACGTAATCCATGCGAGGCAGCCCCTGCGCCTCGCGGTCCCGCAGGAACTCCTCCAGCGCGAGCCGCATGCGCGACTCACGCTGCGAAGAGTTGATCAACTCGATCTCCACGGCGGCGACGTCGAGCGTTGAGGGCACGCACCACAGGGTCTCGGCGAAACGCGTGCGCACCGCCACGTCCTGGATGCGGGCGCCCTCAACCAACACGTCGTAGATGGAGGCCTGATCCTCGTCGTGCTCGACCCCGAGCGCCGTCGAGGCGTTGCCCTGCGAGTCCGCGTCCACCACCAGCACCTGCAGCCCTGCCTCGGCCAGTGCGGCCGCGACATTGACCACGGTGGAGGTCTTGCCCACGCCGCCCTTCTGGTTGGCGACGGCGATGATGCGAGTGTGCTCGGGCCGGGGGAATCCGCCCTCGGCGACTTGATCCAGGGCTGAGCGGTCAGCGCGGAGCTGATCGAAGATAGACGATCCTGACAATCTGCTTCTCCTACGGCGTCCGGTTGGCGTACGCCTTTCGGCGCTTCAGTCTACGTGAGCGGCCGCCGCCGATCGGTCAGCGCGAGGCGGGCCGTCGAACCTCAACGACCTTGGTGACCTCTTCACCGGGGGTGACCACCTCGTGGATGACGGCCGGCTCAAGACGCGCCCGCTTGATCACATACTTGGCGTCCGCCACCTCGGCCTCCGCCCGCGCGCCCTTGAGCGCAAGCAGACTGGCACCCGGCCGCAGCAGAGGTGAGGTCAGCCTTACCAACTTTGAGAGGTTCGCCACTGCTCGCGCGGTGACGGCGTCATACTTGGCGCGCAACTCCTCCGCCCGCGCGCGCCGGACGGTGACATTGTCCAGGTCGAGCTGCGCGACGACGTCGTCGAGCCACTGAGTGCGCCGCTCCATGGACTCCACCAGCACCACATCGAGGTCCGGCCGCAGCAGGGCGACGACGATGCCGGGAAAGCCGGCGCCGGAACCGATGTCCGCCACCCTGCCATGGTCGGGCAGGAACGGGACCACGGCGGCGGAGTTGACGATGTGCCTGGTCCACAGGCGCGGCAGCTCGCGCGGCCCCACCAGCCCGCGCAGCTCACCCTCCTCGGCGAGCATGTGGGCGAAGTGTTCGGCCGCGCTGAAGGCGGGGCCGAACATCGCCCGCATCTCCGCGGTCGGCTCCTCCACGACCACTGGCTCGCCGGGTTGCGGGGCGGCGGGGTCGAGCGTCGCCATCGGCTCAGGCCTGCTCGTCGTCGGTCGCCTCGTCGGCGGCGCCCGCATCCGGCGCGCCTTGTTCCACCTCATCCGAGCCGTCGACCTCGTCGACGTCCTCCGGCTCGTCGTCGGGGAGCATGACCACCACGTGCCGGTGCGGCTCGGTGCCCTCGGACTCGGAGAACAGGCCGGCCGCGGCGACGACGTCGTGGCAGACCTTCCGCTCGAAGGGGTTCATGGGCTCCAGCGCCACCGGTTCGCCGGTCGCCTTGACCTTGTTGACCGCCTCGGCGGCAACCTTGGTCAGCTCGGCGCGGCGCGCCGCACGGTAGCCGTTGATGTCCAACATCAGCCGGGAACGATTGCCGGTGCGCGCCTGGACGGCCAGGCGGGTCAGCTCCTGGATCGCCTCCAGGACCTCGCCGTCGCGGCCGACCAGGTCGGCCAACTCGCGCTCGTCGCCCGCCTCGGAGGCGATGATCGCCACCGAGGCC
>NZ_QMIN01000036.1:0-6900 GCF_003287795.1 Actinomyces sp. Z5 | reverse complement strand
GGTGCGTTTCACGACCACCCCGGGGTCGTGAAACGCACCCCAAGGTCGTGTTTTGCACCGGCAAGGCGGTGAGCCTCCTTCTACGGCGCGGCGTAGGGCCGGGGTAGCATCGAGCGCAACCGCTAGGTTCGAGGAGGACCACGATGCCCGGGACAGGCGCACCCGCCGCACGCGGCCAGGTGTTGGTTGCGGCTCGTGATCTAAGTGTTGGCTATGGCGAGCACGCCGTGTGCGGGCCGGCTACCTTCGTCCTCCGAGCGGGTGAGGCGCTGGCACTCGTGGGCGTCAATGGCGCCGGCAAGTCCACCCTGCTACGCACCTGTCTCGGCCTGCTTCCGCCCGTCGACGGCGAGGTGAGACTGCTGGGGCGCATCCCCGATCCGCGTTCGGGTCGGCAGCGCCGGGCGGTGGCACGCGAGTTGGGCGAGGAGTCCTTCTTCCCCGCCCTGACCGTGGCCGAGCACCTGGCACTGGTCTGCTTCGGGCATGCCGTGCCCGATCCGGAGCGGACCGCCAGGCAGCTGCTGGAGGAATTCGATCTCATCGACCTGGCCGACGCCCTGCCCGAAGAGATGTCCTCGGGACAGCGACGTCGCCTGGCTCTGGCCGCCGTGCTGGCCCGACCGCGGCGCATCCTGGTTCTGGACGAGCCGGAGCAGCGCCTGGACCATGTCACGCGCCGTGCCCTGGCACAGCGCCTGGTCGCCGAGCGGGAGACCGGTGTGGCCGTGCTTATCGCCTGCCACGACGCGGAGTTCGTGCGCACGGTCGCCACGAGTGTGCTGCTGGTAGGCGCCGACACCAACCTGCTTGATGTCTCCGCCGGGGTGCGCGCCATCACCGAGGGCCGGCTGTGACCGCGGCCGGCGGCAACTCCTCCCCCGCACCGCCCCCGGGTCGGGAACTACGCCGCTGGGTACGGGGTCATACCGCTAGTACACGCAGCCCCTGGGCGATTCTCGGTGATGTCTATGACACGTTGCTGTCCGCGGCGATCCTGGCTGCCATGACCGTCCCGTACCTGGCGCGGTTGGGGACCGGTGCCCCGGCGTCCATGCCCGGTATGGTCGCCGCAGACCCGGCCTGGGCGGCCATACTACTGGCGCTGGTACTGGTGGGGCTGCTGTTGGATCCGCTGCGGCGGCTGGGCCCGCTGTTCCTGCGGACCTATGAGGCGGCCTGGTGGCTGCCCATGCCCGGCGATCGGCGTGGCCTGCTGGCCCCCGTGGCGTGGGCGGAGATGGCGCTTGCGGTCGTCGCCGGCGGCACGGCCGGATTCTTGCTGGCGGTGGTGGCGGGCGGCGGAGCGGCGACGGCCTCCGGGACAATCCTGCTCGGCGGTGGCGGTGGGGCGCTGTTGTTATTGGCGCTGGTACATGCGCAGGTGGATGGTACCGGCCTTCTCGGTGCGAGAGTGGCACTGCTGGTCATGGCGGCAGCGGTGCTCGCGGTCGGTGCGTTAGGTGTGCCTTTTCCGCGCCGCGCGGCAGGAGTAGTGCTCACGCTGCTGGGCCTATTAGCGGATTTGGCGGCCGCCGCCTGGTGGTGGCGGTTGCGGGCCCGGCTGGTTGACATACCGGATTCGCACCTGCTGGAGGTGGCCGCCCGCAACCTGGGTGCGCAGGTTTCCTGGCTCTCCCTGGACACTCGCGCGCTCGGGCGCCTGCTGTCCGCCCCGGCTCGGCGTCCGGCCCGCCCATCACGCCTGCCGCTGGCCGGGTTGTCGCGTCGGCTGCCGCGGGCGCTGGGTCCGGTGTTAGCCATGGCTCAGGCGGACTGGCTGCTGCTGTGGCGCCAGCCGCGCCGCTTGGTGCAGCTACTGGCGGGCCTGCTCATTGCGATGTTCCCCCTGGTGTCCAGCGGTATCGGAGCGGTCGGCCAGGCCGTCTTCCATCTGGTCGGCGGCTGGGTTGCGGTCCTGGCTCTCGCCGAGCCCGCACGGCGTGCCTGGTTCGACGGCGCGGCGGACGCGTCCTGGCCGGTTGGCCCCATCCTGATCAGGTGCGGGCACCTGCTGGTGCCAGCCACGGCGATGACTCTTTGGACGGCGGTGGCGGTGCCCGCCCAGCTACGTGAACAGGCATACTCGTTGACGCTTACCGGGGCGTGCAACATCATCGGTCTCGTGGTGGCGGCGGGTTGCGGCTGGGCCGGTGCGGCGTTGCGGTCGGGGTTCCGGCCCGCACCGGATTTCTCCCTGGGCCTGATCGCCTCGCCGATCGGATCGCTGCCGCCGGGCGCGGTCGCGATGCTGGTAAACGGGCCCGACGCCGCCGCCCTGGCCGGAGCGCCGACCGCACTGCTGGCCGCGGGAGTGTCCCCGACGGCGCGACTGCTAGTCGCGCAGATAGCCGTCAGCGCCGTCGTCGTCACCTGGGGGCTGCTGGCCGGCCGCAGGCTGGTCTGAAGAACTAATCCCGTTGCTGCCAGGTCACCTTGTTCAAGACGTCGAAGGAACTGCCATTCCATAAGAAGTCCGCTTCCCCATGCCCGGTGGCGCAGGCGGTACAGGCCTCATCGGTGGCCAGGAACTCACCGGCCCACTCCAGGTGGAAACCGTTCTCAATCGGCTCGAGGGTGCCCTCGACCGCGCTGATCGCATTGCTCTGGTAGGGCCCGGCGGCGATCTGAATCCCGGTCTCGACGGCGGGCGCTGTGGAAGCATCGTCGTAGAAGCCGATGTGGTCGTATACCAGGTTCCCGCCGCCCCAGCAGGAGAAGACGACGGCCCGGTATGGCTTGCCGGCGAGGGTCACCACGGCGGTCTGCTTGACCGTCACGCTCATCTGAATAGTGCCGTCCTCCATGCTGGCAAAGCCGTCAACGAGGTTCACCCGACCGTCAGCGCTCCCCCAAAAGGCGCATTGTTCGGGCACGATCACCTCACCATTTATGAATGCGGCCTCATCCGGGACCGTAGCGTCCGCAGCAAGTGGCTGCGGCGTCGACGTCTCCTGGGCCGGCTGCGCCAAGGGCGCATCCGTGCTTGCGGAAGCGGTTGGCTCCTCAGTGCCCGCTGCCGTCCTAGTTGCCGCTGCGGCGGAGCTTGATGGCCCCGTCGCGGATGCAATCGGGGCGGCGTCCCGATTCGCCGGGCCGCACCCCAGAACGGAGCCGGCCATGAGCAGCATCGCGACGACGGCAATGGCGCGCGCCCCCGAAGCACGGTTGCTCGCAGATGATTTACCCATCGCACACCACATTTCTTGCAGCCTAGTCGGTTGCAGCGCGGTACAGGTCGATACCCGCGCCAGGAACCGCCTCGATAAGGCGCTTGGTGTATTCCTCGCGCGGGTGGGCGAACAGCTCATCACTCGGCCCGGCCTCAACGAGCCGCCCCTGCTCCATGACGTCGACGTCGTCTGCGAGCAGGCGCACAACGGCCAGGTCGTGGGTAATGAACAGGTAGCTCAGTTTCAACTCCGCCTGCAGGTCCGACAACAGTTTAAGGATCTGCGCCTGCACCAGCACGTCCAGAGCGGATACGGCCTCATCCAAGACGACGATCTCCGGCCGCAGGGCCAGGGCGCGCGCGATGGCCACGCGCTGACGCTGGCCACCGGACAACTCGCCGGGGTAGCGGCGCATGGCGCTGCGCGGCAGCGCCACCATATCCAGTAGCTCGGCGACCCGCCGCTCCCGCTCCTTGCGCGTGCCCACCCGGTGCACTCGCAGCGGTTCCTCCACCGAGGAGAACACCGAATACATGGGGTCCAGAGAGCCGTAGGGATTCTGGAACACGGGCTGCATAACGCGACGCAGGCCGAAGAGCTCCCGCTTGTTCAGCGTGGACAGGTCGGTACCGTGGTGGAAAACCTTCCCGCTGGTGGGGTCGATCAGATTCAGGATGATGTTGGCGACGGTGGACTTGCCCGAACCGGATTCGCCGACCAGAGCCAGAGTGGTGCCCTTACGCAGGCCGAAGCTGACATCGTCGACGGCCTTGAGGGTGTTGGCCTTCCCCTTGGCACCACGCACCGGGAACACCTTTGTCAGGTGCTCCACGCGCAGCACGTCCTCGGTGGATACCTGCCCCATCCCGGCGCCCAGCAGCTCCTCGTCGGTGGTCTCCACGCCCCGGGCGTGCGCCTGCTCAATGCGGTGGGAGGCAAGCGAAGGAGCGGCCTGCACGAGCCGCTTGGTGTAGGGGTGCTGGGGGTCCTTGAGGATCTCAAGGCTGGGGCCGAATTCAACAACCCGCCCGCGGTGCATAACCACCAGGTGCTCGGCACGCTCCGCCGCCAGCCCCAGGTCGTGGGTGATCAGCAGCATGGCGGTGCCACGCTCGCGGGTCAGGGTCTGCAGGTGGTCGAGGATGACCCGCTGGACCGTGACGTCCAGGGCACTGGTCGGCTCATCGGCGATGAGCAGACTCGGGTCGGCGGCCATGCCGATGGCGATCAGCGCCCGCTGACGCATACCACCGGAGAACTCGTGCGGGTACTGCTTGGCGCGGCGGGCGGCGTCCGGCAGGCCGGCCTCGGTGAGCAACTCGGTCACCCGACGGTCCAGCTCGCCGCCGGGCACCACGTTGTTGGCCCGCAGTGCCTCCTTGACCTGGTTGCCGATGGACCAGACCGGATTGAGGTTACTCATCGGGTCCTGCGGCACCAGGCCGATGCGCGCCCCGCGCAGCGCGGTCATCTCCTTGGCGGAGGCGCTGGCCAGGTCTTGCCCCTCGAAAAGGATCTTCCCGCCGGTGACGCGACCGGTGCCCGGCAGCAGGCCGATGACGGCGTGGGCGGTGGTCGATTTGCCGGAGCCGGACTCCCCCACAATCGCCACCGACTGGCCGGGGTAGACGGTCAGATTCGCCTTGCGTACCGCCGGAACCAGGCCGGTGGAGGACCGGAAGGCCACCTGAAGGTCCCGGATCTCCAGCAGCGGCCGGTCGGGATCCGGACGCTTGTCCGCGATGCTCGTATCTGTCATGTTCTTCGCGTTCGCCTTGCTCATTTGCGGGCCTTGGGGTCGAGGGCGTCGCGCACGACGTCACCCATCATGATGAAGCCGAGCACCGTCAGGGCCAGGGCACCGGCCGGATAGAACAGAATGCCGGGCGCGCTGCGCAGTGATGACTGGGCCGCGGAGATGTCCGCTCCCCAGGAGACGATGGTGGCGGGCAGACCGATTCCCAGGAAGGACATGGTCGCCTCGGTGACGATGTAGGAGCCGAGCGACACCGTGGCGGTGACGATGATCGGCGCCGCCGCGTTGGGCAGAATATGCCGGAACATGGTCGCCCACCTTCCGGCGCCCAACGCCGTCGAGGCGATGACGAACTCGTCGTTCTTGACCGCCATGACCGCACCCCTGGTGATACGGGCGATCTGTGGCCAACCGAAGATCCCCAGCACCAGCACCACCGTGAATACGGAGCGATGAGTCTTGAACATACTCATCACCACGATGGCGGCGAGCATGAACGGAACCGCGAAGAAGATATCTGTGATCCGCGACAGCAGGGCGTCGAACCAGCCTCCGAAGAACCCGGCGATGGCGCCGATCATGGAGCCGACCGCCACCACGAGCAGGGTGGTCAGCACCCCGACGCTCACGGACGCGCGGGCCCCGTAGACGGTACGGGCGTATATGTCGCAACCCTGCTTGTCGAAGCCGAAGGGGTGGCCCGCACTTGCCGGCGCCAGGGAGTTGCTCAGCTCGCAGAAGCGGGGGTCGGTGCTGGTGAACAGCCCCGGGGCGACCGCTAACGCCACGGCGGCGAGGATCAGCAGCGCGGCGATCCAGAACAAGGGACGTCGGCGCAGTTGCTTCCACGCCTCACCCCACATCGACGCCGGCGCGGACTCGTCTGCGACGGCGTCCACCGCCCCCAGGCCGGTCTCGTCGATGTCGGAGACGAAGCGCTCCTGGCCGGGGCGGGGGGCGACGGGCGCGCCTGGTTGAAGAGTGTCAGGCATAGCGGATCCTCGGGTCGAGGGCGGCGTAGAGCAGGTCCACGAGTAGGTTGGAAATGATGAAGACGAGCACGAGCACGGTGGTGAAGGACACCACGGTTGTGCCCTGCCCTTGAAGGATCGCCCGATACAGGGTTCCACCGACGCCGTGAATATTGAAGATTCCTTCGGTAACGATGGCACCGCCCATGAGCGCGCCCAGGTCTGCCCCCAGGAAGGTCACCACCGGTATCAGTGAGTTGCGCAGAATGTGGTGAGTAACCACGCGACGTTCTGAGATCCCCTTGGCGCGGGCAGTGCGCACGTGGTCGGCGGCCAGGTTTTCTCCCACGGAGGTGCGGGTCAGCCGCAGTACATAGGCGAAGGAAACGGCCGACAGCACCATGGCGGGCATGAGCAGGTCCCTTACGCCAGGATTGCTTCCCGCCGTCACCGGCAGCCAGCCGGCCTTGATGCCGATGAGGAACTGCAGCACGAAGCCGATGACGAAGGTGGGAACGGCGATCACCGTCATGGACAGGACCAGCACCGTGGCGTCGAATGCGCCTCCGCGGCGCAGTCCGGCCAGCGTTCCGATGATGATTCCGAAGACGCCTTCCAGCACCAGTGCCATCACGGCTAGTTTGATGGTGACGGGGAAGGCCTGTGCCATTACCTCGGAGACGGGCTGGTGGGAGAAGGTGGTGCCGAAGTCGCCGGTGAAGATGCCCTTGATGTACAGCAGGTATTGCACTATGAAGGGCTGATCCAGGTGGTATTCGGCCCGGATCTGGGCGACGACGGCGTCCGACAGGGCGCGTTCCCCGCCCAGGGCGGCAACAGGGTCGCCGGGCAGTGCGAAGACCATGGCGTAGATCAGGAAGGTGGCCCCGAAGAACACGGGAATCATCTGCAAGAGTCTGCGTCCAACATAGCGGAGCATAGTGAGTCTTCCGGTGAGTGGTGTCCATGCTGTCGGGGCCGGACGGGCGCCCGTCCGGCC
>NZ_QMIN01000035.1:6884-10237 GCF_003287795.1 Actinomyces sp. Z5 | reverse complement strand
CCGGCGCGAAGTCTCACCAGCGCCGCCGCCCGCATCCCACCCCGGGATGCGGGCGGCGGCGTTTTCAACAGTGTCCGCCGATAACTCGATAACTCGGACGCGGAGGATTGGCGTGAGGGTGGGTTATCGGCGCGAACGTGTTGCTTTAGGTCGGGTTGTCGGCACGGACGTGTGTTTTGGCCCGGCGGCATGTGGGGGGGGCGTGTTTTTGCACGACCCTGGGCGACACTGCACGACCCTGGTGCGCTTTCCACGACCCCGGGGTGGTCGTGCAACATGCACCAAGGTCGTGGAACGCGGCCCGAGGTCGTGCAGTATCACTCTCCTGCATCAAGCCGAGACGGGCACCCTACACAAACCACAACCAACTGACACGCACACCCAGCGCTAGCGCCTACTACGAGCCTTTGTACCCTGGTGTGCGGGTATTTGCCGCACACCAGGGTACAAAAGCTCGCAGCAGAGGGTGCTTGCGGTGGTGGCGCCTGCGGTGGTGGCGCGCATGGTGGTGCTTGCGGTGGTGACGCGCATGGTGGCGCCTGCGATGGTGACGCGCATGGTGGTGCCTGCGGTGGTGATGCGCACGGTAGGTTTGGGCGTGTGCTGCTAACCGTCGCCGTCATCGGCCCCGCCCACGCCCTCAAGGGCGAGGTGCGCCTCGAAATCCGCACCGACGATCCCGAGGGCCGGCTCGCCCCCGGCAGTGTGCTGCCCGTCGATCCCGCCACCGGCCCCGCTGCCGCTGGACACCTGACCGTCTCCCGGCTGCGCTTCGACGGCACCCGCTGGTACGCCGCCTTCGTCGAGGCCCCGGACCGCACCGCCGCCGAGGCCCTGCGCGGGGTGAAGCTGCTGGTGGAGACGGACGCCGAGGAAGCGGAGGACGACGACGCCTGGTACGCCCACGAGCTGATCGGCCTGCGGGCCATCCGGGTGCTGGCGGACGGCAGCACCCAGGAGCTGGGGGAGGTGAGTGGCCTGGAGCCGGGTGTCGCCCAGGACCGCCTGTTGGTGCGTACCCCCGACGGACAGGAGGTGTCCGTCCCCTTCGTCGAGCAACTCGTCCCCGAGATCGACCCCGACGCCGGCACCGTCACCATCGACCCGCCCGGCGGCCTGTTCCCCGGCCTGGGAGAGGCGGAGGAGGCCCGGTGAACCGCCTGGACCAGACCGAGGCCGTCGCGTCGCCGTCCCCGATGCCCGTCGCGGAGGCGTTCCCGGCGTCCGCCTCCGGGCCCCTGCGCCTGGACGTGGTGACGATCTTCCCCGACTACCTGCGCGCGCTTGACCTGTCCCTGATCGGACGAGCCCACGCCGACGGGCTGCTGGACCTGCATGTCCACGACCTGCGTGACTGGACCCACGACCGCCACCGCACCGTGGACGACACCCCCATCGGCGGTGGCGCCGGCATGGTGATGAAACCCGACGTGTGGGGCGCCGCCCTCGACGACGTGCTGGCCGCCCCCCTGCCCGCCGCCCCGGCCAGCGCTGAGGTCGCGGAGCCCACGAAGGTTGCGAGCCTGCCCGCCCCCAGGCGCGTGCTGGTGATCCCCACCCCCTCCGGTGAACTGTTCACCCAGCGCACCGCCGAGAACCTGGCGGGCGCCGACCAGCTCGTCTTCGCCTGCGGCCGCTACGAGGGCATCGACGCCCGCGTGGCCGAGCACTACGCGTCGTCCGGCGTGGAGGTGCATGAGCTCTCCATCGGCGATTATGTGCTCAACGGCGGGGAAGCCGCCGTCCTGGTCATGATCGAGGCCATCGCCCGCCTGCGCCCCGGTGTGCTGGGCAATCCCGAGTCGATCGTGGAGGAGTCCCACACGGGCGCCGGCCTGCTGGAGTACCCCGTCTACACCCGCCCCGTGGCCTGGCGCGGCCTGGACCTCGCCGCCACCGAGCCGGTGCTCCTGTCGGGCGACCACGCCCGCATCGATCGCCACCGTCGTGACCAGGCGGTGGCCCGCACCGCCGTGCGCCGCCCCGACCTAATGGCCCGACTGGACCCGGCCCGCTTGGACGCCGGCGACCGCGCCGCCCTGACCCGCAACGGCTGGGTCGCGCCGGCCGGCGCCTCCCACCCGGTGCCGTTGGTGGTGCGTCCCGCACTGGAAGCGGATCTGCCTGCGCTCGCGGACCTGGCCGCGCGCACCTTCCCCGACGCCTGCCCCAGCTTCCTGACGAGCGAACAGATCGCCGCCCACATTGCCGTGAATCTTTCCCCTCAGCGCCTGGCCACCTGGCTAGCGGACCCGCGCGTGGTCCTGACCGTGGCCGAGCTGCCCGACGGCCTGCCCGCGCCCCCCGAGGTCCCCGGCACCTCGGCGCTGCCGCCCGGCGCGTTGGTGGGCTACAGCGCGGTGGTCGCCGAGTCCCTCGACGCCGCCGGCGCACTTCCCGCCGGACTCGACCCGCGCCCGCCCTCCGTCGGCGTCCCGACCGGCCCCGACGACGTCGGTGGGTTGGCTGCGGAACTGTCCAAGGTGTACGTCGACGCCCGCCTGCGTGCCTCCGGCATCGCCCCGACCCTGCTGGCAGAGGCGGTCTGTGATGCCGCCACCATGGGGGTCACCGCGCTGTGGTTGGGCACCAATGACGCCAATCGCCGCGCCCAGAAGGCCTACCGGCGCGCCGGCTTCCGCAAGGTCGGTACCCGCACTTACGAGGTCGGCGGGGAGCGCTGCCGCGACGTCGTCATGGTCCTTAACCCGCAGGAAACGGCCGCGTAGACGTTACCTGGCCGCCGGCGGGAGGCGCACCGCGCAGCCGGCGGACGTGAAATCCGGCACGAAGCGCCGTCGTAGCCCTCTGACGGCGCGGCCCCTGTGGCAGACTGGACCGGCCTCGGGCCTCGGACCGCCCCTGCCACTGGGGAGGCGGTCAGGAGTAGGACCCGCTGGCATCCGCATGCGGCACGAGCCGCCCGACCGGCACCCCGGCCGGCGGCGCCGCCTGTTAAACGCTCGCTGACCAGTGGCACGGGCGTGGAGAGAAATCAATGACCAACCTGATCGACGAGATCGACGCCGCCTCCCTGCGCGACGACATCCCCAACTTCCGGGCCGGCGACACCCTGCGGGTGCACGTCAAGGTCGTGGAGGGGTCCCGCAGCCGCATCCAGGTCTTCCAGGGCGTCGTCATCGCCCGCAAGGGATCCGGGGTCTCCGAGACCTTCACCATCCGCAAGGTCTCCTTCGGCGTCGGCGTGGAGCGTACCTTCCCCTTGCACACCCCCACGATCGAGAAGATCGAGGTCGTCACCCGCGGTAACGTGCGCCGCGCCAAGCTGTACTACCTGCGCAACCTGCACGGCAAGGCCGCCAAGATCAAGGAGTACCGCGCCAACTGACGGC
>NZ_QMIN01000035.1:0-6625 GCF_003287795.1 Actinomyces sp. Z5 | reverse complement strand
GGTGCCCGGGGCCCACGGGTCCCGGGCACCGGCGCATCCACCCGACCCCAGCCCTGAAACCGCCCAGCCACTATTCGAGAGGGAAACGGTGACCGCACCGCAGGAAGACGCCGAAGACCTGCCTGAAGCCGGTACCTCCGCTCCCGCGGCCGCGGATGCCACCGACGGCGCGGACGAGCTGCCCCCCTCCTACGAGCCGGTCCACCGGCCCACCCCATTGGCCGCACCCGAGCGGGCCGAAGCCGAGCCCGCGCCGCGCCGCCGCGGCTCCACCCTGCTGATCGTGCTCGCGGTGCTGGTGGTCGTCGCCCTGGTCAAGACCTTCGTGGTGCAGACCTTCGGCATCCCCTCCGGCTCCATGGAGGACACCCTGCTTGAGGGCGACCGGGTGGCCGTGACCATGTACGACGCCGACGACGTCGACCGCGGCGACATCGTGGTATTCACCGACCCGGACAACTGGCTCACCGTCACCGAGCCCACCGGGTTGAGGGGCTTCGTCCAGGACGCACTCATCGTCCTGCACCTGCTGCCCGAGGACTCCGGCCACCACCTGATCAAACGCGTCATCGGCGTGGCTGGGGACCGCATCGTCGCCGACGGCGAGGGGTCGCTGACCATCAACGGCGTCGAGGTCCACGAGCCCTACCTGAAGTCCGGCCGCTCCGCCTCCGACGTCGCCTTCGACGTCACCGTCCCCGACGGCTATGTGTGGGTGATGGGCGACAACCGCGCCAACTCCGCCGACTCCCGCTTCCACCAGGACGATGCCAACGGCGGATTCGTCCCGCTGGACGACGTGGTCGGGGTCGCCAAGGTCGTGCTCTGGCCGCTGTCACGCCTGGAGACCCTTGACGACGGCGGCGCCTTCGACGCCGTTCCCGACGCCGCCTCGAGCACCACCGCCGGGACTGGTCCGTGACCCGCGCCCGCATCCTGCCGGACCGCGCCCTGGAGGAGCGGCTGCTGGTCCGCTATCCGCTGGTCGGTGGCATGGACGAGGTCGGCCGGGGCTCCCTGGCCGGACCCGTCAGCGTCGGCCTGGCCGTCGTCTCCCGGGCCACGCCTGCTGCCTTCCCTGCGGGCCTGGCCGACTCCAAGCAGCTCACGCCCCGCCGTCGGGAGGCGCTCGTGGAGCCCTGCCGCGCCTGGGCGGTTGACCACGCCGTCGGTCACGCCGCGCCTGCGGAGATCGACGCCGTCGGCATCATCGGCGCACTGCGACTGGCCGGGCAGCGGGCCCTGGCTGAGGTCGCCCTACGCGGTCACCTGCCCGGCGCCATCATCCTGGACGGCACCATGAACTGGCTGCGCCCTGCCCCGGCCGACGCGGCCGAGCAGACCACGGCGCCGGCTGCGGTGACGCCGGTGGGGCCGGCCGCGTCCGTTGCAGTAGCGTCCGCCGCGCGGCCCATCCCGTCCGTGTACACCTCCGTCAAGGCGGATGCTCACTGCGCGGTGGTGGCCGCCGCATCCGTTCTGGCCAAGGTGGAGCGCGACGCGCTCATGACCGCCCTGCCCGACCCCGGCTACGACTGGACCCGCAACAAGGGCTACACCTCGCCGGCCCACATCGAGGGCCTGGCCCGCCTGGGCGCCAGCGATCAGCACCGCCGCTCCTGGCACCTGCCCGGACTGGATCGCTTCACGGCCCGGGCTGCCGGGGCCGACCCCGCGCCGCTGCGCGCCGCCGCCCCGGTACAGGCGCCGACCCGGACCGTGGCTGTGGCCGACGCGCCCGCGGGACCTGCTGCCGGAAGGGACGCCCATTGGGCATGATGGACGGGTGAGTGCTGAAGATCTGGAGTCGTATGAGAACGACTTGGAGCTCGACCTGTACCGCGAGTACCGCGATGTCATCTCCCTGTTCTCCTATGTCGTCGAGACGGAGCGCCGCTTCTACCTGGCCAACGCCGTGGACGTGCAGGTGCGCACCAACGGCGGCGAGGTGTTCTTCGAGCTGACCCTCGAGGACGCCTGGGTGTGGGACATCTACCGGGCCAGCCGATTCGTGAAGTCCGTGCACGTGGTCACCTTCAAGGACGTCAACGTCGAGGAGCTGACCAAGCCGGAAATGGACATCCCTTCCTGACCGGCCGCCGGCCCTGAAATGACCGCGCGGAGGATTCACCAGATCCCACAGGCATCGTTCGTGCACCCCTAATCCACAGAGATCAAATCGCGCGCTGGCCCCGCCACGCCCCCACGGGCACGCTGGTGGTGGAGGTCAAGCCCATGCAACCAGCACCAACCACTACGCCGACCGACCCGCGCCGGCTCATCGGTCAGCGCGGCGAAGCCATTGCCGCCCGCTATCTGAGCGACTCTGGCTGGCGCATTCTGGACCGCAACTGGCGGCCCGGCCCCGGCCTGCGCGGCGAGGTGGACATCGTTGCCCTGCAACCACACCCCGACGGCCTCGGCACGCTGGTGATCGTGGAGGTCAAGACCCGCACCTCCGCCGTCGCCGGACCGCCGGCTGAGGCCGTCGACGCGCGCAAGCTAGCCCGCCTGCGCACCCTGGCCGTCGCCTGGGCCGCCACACACCCGGTGCCGCACGCGGGGCTGCGCCTCGACGTCGTCTCCGTTCAGTTGCGTGCCGGCCGTCCCGCCCTGCTGCGCCACCACCGGGGAGTGGGGGATTGAAATGGGCCTGGCACGCACCCTTGCCGTCACCCTGACCGGACTGGCCGGACACCTGGTGGACGTGGAGGCCCACTCCGCTCACGGACTGCCCGGATTCACCCTCGTCGGCCTTCCGGACGCGGCCATACGCGAGTCGCGCGAGCGCGTCCGGGCCGCCCTGTCCACCTGCGGAGTCACCTGGGGCGAGCACCGGCTGACCGTCAATCTCTCTCCGGCCGACCTGCCCAAGACCGGGACCGGCTTCGACCTGGCCCTGGCGCTTGCGGTCCTGGGCGCCCGCGGCCAGCTGCCGGCTCGTGCCATCGCCCACATGGCCCGCACCGTCTACATCGGGGAACTCGGTCTGGACGGCTCCATCCACCCGGTCCGCGGCATCCTGCCCGCCGTGCGCGCCGCCGCCGATGCCGGCGTGACCGAGGTGGTGGTGGCCTCCGGCGCGGGCCGGGAGGCGGCCCTGGTACCGGGCGTGGACGTGACCGCCGTCAGTCACATCGGCGAGTTGCTGGAGCGCTACGGCGGGAAGCTGCCCGGTCGGGCCCGCGAACTCATGCGCCGCGCCCGCCGTGAGGCGGCCCACGCTCCCCGCCCCGCCGGAGGCCGAGACCGGGTGCGCGAACCCGACCTGGCCGATGTGGTGGGACAGACCCAGGCGCGTCATGCCTTGGAGGTCGCCGCCGCGGGCGGACACCACCTGCTGCTGGTCGGCCCGCCGGGCGCCGGCAAGACCATGCTCGCCGAGCGCCTGCCCTCTATCCTGCCGCCCCTGAGTCCCGACGACGCCGTCACCGTCACCTCCATCCATTCCCTGGCCGGAACCTTCAACGCCGACGCCGGCCTGCTCACCCGCCCGCCCCTGCGCGCGCCCCACCACACCGCCACGCGCGCCGCCGTCGTGGGCGGCGGCACGGGCACACCCCGCCCCGGTGACGTGTCGCTCGCCCACCGCGGCGTGCTGTTCCTGGACGAGGCCCCCGAATTCTCCGCCGGCGTGCTCGACTGCCTGCGCCAGCCGCTGGAGTCCGGAGTGGTGACCATCGACCGGGTGGGCGGGCGCGCCACCTACCCGGCGGCCTTTCAACTGGTGCTGGCAGCCAACCCGTGTCCCTGCGGGCGCGCCACGGGGCGTGGTCTGGAGTGCACCTGTACCTCTTTGCAGCGGCGCCGTTACTTCTCCCGCCTGTCCGGCCCCCTGCTGGACCGGGTCGACATCCAGGTGGAGGTCGCCGCCGTCACCGCCGATGACCTGGCCGCCGGAACCGCCGGCGAGCCCAGCGCCGTCGTCGCCGCCCGCGTCGCCGAGGCGCGCGCACGGGCCGCCCGGCGGCTGGCCGACACCCCCTGGCGACTGATGGGGGAGGTCCCCGGGGGCTGGCTGCGCTCGCCCGTCTCCGGCACCGACGCCTCTCTGCTCACCCCGCTCATGACCGCCCTGGACCGGGGCGACCTGACCCTGCGCGGCGTCGACCGGGTACTGCGGCTGGCCTGGACCCTGGCCGACCTCGGCGCCCGCCCCGCGCCCACCCCCACCGATATCGGCGCCGCTCTGGCGCTGCGCACGAGAGGAGCCCGCCCATGAGAGCCGCGAACACATCCGCCGCCGGCTCCACCGCACACGTCGCCTGCGCGGACCCGCCGCCCGCGTCCGATGTCGGCGTCGAGGCCACTGTCGATGGCGACGCCGAGGCCCTGGCCCGGGCCACCTGGTCGCGGCTCGCCGAGCCCGCAGACGCCCACGCCTGCGCCCTGGTCGGCCGCCTCGGTGCCACCGCCGCCCTGGACTGGCTCACGCATGAGGCCCTCGACGCCGACGGGGAGCCCCGGCCCGCCCCACGTCCGCCGCTGCCGCCCCACGGAGACGCCGCCCGCGCCAGCGCGGACTGGGCCACGGCCGCCGCCCGTTGGGCCCCGCGCCTGCAAGGCCTGGACATCCGCCGCGAACTGGATGTGTTGGAACGCCTCGGCGGCAGCCTGCTCATCCCCACCGACCCGGGGTGGCCCACGGGGCTGAACGACTTGGAGCGCCCACCCCATTGCCTATGGGTGCGCGGCGATCCCGCCCTACTCGTCGCCCGCCGGGGCGCCGCCGACGTCGCCCTGCCGCGGGCCCGCGAGGATCTGGTGCCGGACGGGCCCGGCGCCGGATGCGCGCTGGCGCTGGTCGGGGCGCGCGCCTCCACCGACTACGGCGAGCACGTCACCTTCGATATGGCCAGTGGGCTGGCAGCGAAGGGTGTCGTCGTCGTCTCCGGTGGCGCCTTCGGCATCGACGCCGCCGCCCACCGTGGCGCCCTGCGCGCCGGCGTCACCGTGTCTGTGTCCGCTGGGGGAGTGGACCGCCTCTATCCGGCCGGCAACGCCGACGTGCTGGAGGAGGTTATCGCCACCGGTGCCCTGGTCGCCGAGGTGCCGCCCGGCTGCCAGCCCGGCCGCCACCGCTTCCTGACCCGCAACCGGCTGATCGCCGCCATGAGCGACGCCACCGTCGTCGTCGAAGCGGCATGGCGCTCCGGGGCCCTGTCCACCGCCCATCACGCCCTGGAGGTGAGCAGGCCGGTGGGGGCCGTGCCCGGGCCGGTCACCTCCATGGCCTCGGTGGGCTGTCACCGGCTGCTGCGGCAGGGCGCCGTCTGCGTCACCGACGCCGACGAGGCCCTGGAACTGGTTGCACCCCTGGGGGCCACCGACCCCGATGCGGCCAAGGCCGCGGACCCCGCCAATGCGGGATCCGGGCTGCTCGACGGCCTGGATGGGCCCGCGGCCGTCGTCCTGGACGCGCTGCCCGCCCGCGCCGAAGCCAGCGTGGAGTCGATCGTGCGCGCCGCCGGGCTCACCGAACGCGAGACCATCGCCGCCCTGGGACTGCTGGAACTCGAGGGCCGGGTGGAACGCCGTGGCGCCGCCTGGCGCCGCGCCCGCGGGCACCGGTGAACTCGATGCCGGTTGGCACCGCTGCCGCCCCAGCGCCGACGAGTCTTACCGGACCACCCCTCGTCAATGCCCAGTAGCCGCCTACCGCCCGAGCACCGACAAGTCTCACCACCCTATGTCTCGGCGTGACGGCGCCTCGCGGACTCGTCCGATTGGAGGGTGCTCTGTATCTCGGCTCAAATGAACGGAGCACAGTCGGAAGGAGCCATCGTCGTAGTTCGAGGATGGAGGACGAGAATACCGCCGCATCAGCTTTATTGGCTCGGAGTATCATCGCGGCGTGATCCAGGTGGGGGCAATGTTTGGGGGGAAGCGGTAGGAGTCATCTCGAGCTGTCGTACAGTGCGATGACCCTCGAGGCTGCTTTGGAGATTGCTGACGGCTGGAAGTATCCACCACCGTATGACGTCTATTACATGACGGCGGATCCAGAGGACTACGAGGAGTTCGTGACTCCCGAGAAGTGGCCCGACGTCCTCATGCAAGTCCGCTCAAGGGGCGAGCTGTTCGGATTCTTGTCCGCCGACGTTGATGATGGTGAAGGCGTGTTGGAGATTGGGGTGGGGATGCGGCCTGATCTCACTGGTCGTGGCCTCGGGTTAAGCTTCATGAAGTGTAATCTGGGCTGGCTGGAGGAGAATCTACCTGGTCGGGAGATTCGCTTGAGCGTGGCCTGCTTCAATGAGCGTGCAATTGTGGTGTACCGTCGGAGCGGATTTCGTAGAGTGCGTTCCTTTAAACAGGTTACCAACGGGGGAGTCTTCGACTTCATTGAAATGAAGTATGAGGGGCGTCAAGCGGCGGTCCGGTAATCTTCTGCCGGTTGCACGTATCGGCCTGCGGGGACTAATCCGCCTCTTCGTGTTTGTTTGGGGTGTGGTGGGTTCGGGTGGACGTGTATGTGTGGGTGTTGGTGCCAGGCGGGGGTGGCGCACGCTCGATCACCTTGCCGCTCCGACCGGTCGGGTGAGTGCCCCGGGGGTGGCGCACGCTCAATCACCTTGCCGCTCCGACCGGTCGGCGGGTTTTGCCTGGTATTTCAATGTTCTTG
>NZ_QMIN01000034.1:0-9573 GCF_003287795.1 Actinomyces sp. Z5 | reverse complement strand
TCGGCGAGCGGGAGAGGTTGGGGCGAAGGCGTGGCGGGGCTGGCGGGAGCGGCCCGAGGCACGAGGGCCGCGGATGGTAAGCCGAGCCCCAACCTCTCCCGCCGCCCACGTTTCGTTGTCAGTAGGCCTCGGCGGCCTGGGCGGCGATGGCGTCGACGGCGTCGTTGAAGGCCGCGGAGGTCTTGGACGCCCCGGCCAGGGCGGTCACGTGCGCGTCCTCGATGCTGCGGCCGACCACGGCGTCGTCGATCTCCTCCACGAAGTCCGCCATGTAGTTCTTGGACGTGCCGGTCAGGGCGTGCCCGGTGACGGACACGTCGGTGATGTAGCCGCCCTGCAGGCTGAGGGTGACGTCGATGGAGTCCTCCTCCACCACGTCGTCCACCACCCCGTAGGCCTCGCTGACGGTGTACTCGCCGTCGGCGTAGGGGCCCCCGGTGGGGGTGGCGGAGGCGGTGGGCGCCTCCGCTCCGGCGGTGGTGGCGGGCTGCGCCGTCGGGTTCTCGGTCTGGGCGCGGCCGGCGTACTCGTCCTGCGCGGGAGTGACCTCCCCGCCACCACAGCCGGCCAGGCCGGCGGTGGCCAGAACGGCGCCGACGGCGGCCAGCGCGCGCCGCCTCATGACTGCGCCTCCTCGCCGCGGAGCGCGGAGGCGTCGCGCGCCCGGGTGTCCGGCTCGCCCTGTCCGAAGTCGAGCATGTCGCTCTCGCGGCGCCCGGCACCGCCGACGTTGTGCTTCTCCCCCACCAGGCGCCCGTGGTTGAGCAGGATCTGGCGCTGTCCGCAGGAGGCGACGTGGGCGTCGTGGGTGACCACGATCAGGGTGGTGCCGGCGGCGTGCAGGCGGGCGAAGATGTCCAGGACCAGCTGCTCGTTGGCCTCGTCGAGGTTGCCGGTGGGCTCGTCGGCGAGTACGAGCTGTGGGTGGTTGATCAGTGCGCGGGCGATGCACACGCGCTGCTGCTCGCCGCCGGACAGCTGGGAGGGCAGGTGGTGGGCGCGCTCCCCCAGGCCCACGTTCTCCAGGGCCGCCAGCGCCTCCTTCTCATCGGTCATG
This sequence comes from Actinomyces sp. Z5, assembly GCF_003287795.1. Lineage (NCBI taxonomy): Bacteria > Bacillati > Actinomycetota > Actinomycetes > Actinomycetales > Actinomycetaceae > Actinomyces > Actinomyces sp. Z5. Next base: position 8,516 of record NZ_QMIN01000034.1, on the reverse strand, counting down.
GAGTGGTAGTACTGCGCGACCATGACGTTCTCGATGGCGGTCAGGTGTGGGATCAGATGAAACTGTTGGAAGACCAGGCCGATGACGTGCTTACGGATGTCGGTCAGCTGGGAGGCGTTGAGCCGCCCGAGTTCGCGCCCGTCCAGGAGCACGGAGCCGCGGGTGGGCGTGTCCATGCAGCCGATGATGTTCATCAGGGTGGTCTTGCCGGAGCCGGAGGAGCCGACGACGGACAGCCACTGCCCGCGCGGCACCTGCAGGCTGAGGTCGTCGACGGCGTGCAGGTCGCCGTAGATCTTGGACACGTGCTGCAGTTCGAGCAGCACATCGGCGCCCTGGTCCGGCGAGCCGGTCCGCGGCGCGGTGAGCGTGTCGGTCATGTCATTCCTCTCTGAGGACGAGCGCGGGGTCGATGCGCGAGGCGCGGCGCACCGGAGAGTATGAGGCGACGACGGCGACCAGCGTAGTCAATGCGACGGAGGCGGCCGCCAGCCACCAACTGAAGCCGATGGGGCGGTCGAACACACCCAGGCCGACGGCGACGGCCAGCCCATAACCGATGGCGGTGCCGACCAGCCCGCCGATCAGTCCCAGCAGGGCCGCCTCGGCGAAGAACTCGGTGGCGATGGACCCCCCGGAGGCGCCCAGCGCCTTGCGCAGGCCGATCTCGTTGCGGCGTTCGGCCACGACGACGGTCATGGTGGTGGACACCCCCACCAGCGTCAGGCCCAGCACCACCACGGCCACCACCCAGAACAGGGTGTTGAGCATGGTGATGATGCGGGTGTCCCCGCTGGAGATCTTGGAGACCGGCTGGGCGGCCACGCGTCCGGCGGCGTCGGAATCGGTCACCGCGGCGGCGGCCTCATCCACGCCGGCGGCGGAGGTGTCGACGGAGAACTCCACCACGTCGTAGCCGGCGTCGACGGTGCCGGTGAGCGACTCGAGCGCGGCGGTGGGGACGTAGACGATGTCGTCCTCCTCCCCGCCGGTGTCGACGATGCCGGACACCCGCCACTGGGCCTGGCCCGCGGCGGTCTCATCGGACTTGGCCGGGTCGCCGGTGGCGGCGGTCGCCGAGCTGGAGGCCGAGGCCCCGGCATCGCCGTCGCCCTCCCCAACGGAGGCGAGGTTGTCGCTGGACAGGTACTCGGCGTTGACGGTGGAGCCGATCTTCAACCCGGCGTTCTCGGCCACATTGAGCCCGATCAGCACCTGCCCGGCCTGCGGCCAGTCGCCGTCGATCTCCCAGTGGCCGTTGAGCGCGCGCACGGCGTCGACGTCGATGCCGGCCAGCAGGTAGGGGGAACGGTTGATGCGGATGGTCTCGTAGCGGTAGGCGGCGGTGGCCAGCTGCTCGGTGGTGGTGTCGGTGGCCGCGGCGACGGCGGCGTCCACCAGCGCCAAGTCGGCGGCGCTGATGCGTGCGGTCGAGGTCGGGCTCTCCCCCGCCCCGTCGGCGTTCGCCGTCGCGGCGGCCGCGTCCGTGGCGGCTGTCGTGGCGGAGTCATTCGTGGTTGAAGCCGCCTCGGCGTCAATGGGGGTGACGATCAGGTTGGCGCCGTACTGGCGCATCTCGGCACTCATCTGGGCGGGTACGGCCAGGCAGATGGAGGCCAGGCAGAACAGGGTGGCGGCGCCCACCACGGATGAGCCGATCGCGGACAGGGCGCGGGAGCGGCGCCGCAGCATGGCGCCGATGAGCATGGTGGCGAACATGCGTCGATTGGTCATGGGCCGGCCGATGCCGGAGCGAGTACTCATGTTCCTCCTCACCGCTTGTGCAGGGCGGTTGCCGGCTGAATCCGCAGGATGGTCCGCATTGAGGAGGCGGTGGCGATCACCAGCACCAGCGCCACCAGCACCGCCACCAGCACGTACACCATGGGCCGCATGGTGATGGAGGAGCCGAAGACCACCCGCCCGATCAGTTGGGCGATCCCGGATCCGGCCGCCGCGCCGACGGCCGTGCCGATAACCCCGATGACGGCGGTCTCGGCCAGGATCAGCCGGTTGATGGAGGCGGAGGAGGCGCCCACCGCCTTGAGCAGGGCGAACTCGCTGGTGCGCTCCACTAGGGAGGCGTTGGTCAGGGAGGCGACGGCCAGCACCGCGGCGACCAGGCTGAGAGCGGTCATCAGGATCATCAGCGCCTGAGTCTTCTCCAGCACCTTGCCCTCGACGGCCGCCACCTGGCGCACCTGCTTGGCGACGGCGCCGGGCATGACCTCCTCGATCTGGTAGGTGATGGAGGAGGCGTAGGCCGTGCAGTACCAGGTCTCCCACTCGGAGGCGGACAGCACATTGGGGTTGCGGGCCGCCTTGCGCGACAGGTCGTTCTCCGGGGTGGTCAGCGCCTTGACCTCCACCTCGTCGACCTGACCGACGTGCCCGGTGAGTTCCTGGACCACTGCCAGCGGGGCGTACAGGGAGTCGTCGTCATCGTCGCCGGAGGTGTACACGCCGGTGACGGTCAGGGCCCGCTCGCCGCTCGCGGTGGACAGGGTGAGGGTGTCGCCGGTGGTGACGCCCAGACGCTGGGCGAGGGTGGAGCCGACGACCGCCTCGTCGGCGTCGTCGGCGGGCCAGGCGCCCTCCAGGGTCCACCAGGAGCGCAGGGTGGTGACTCCAGCGGTGGTGGTCTGCCCGGTGGACAGATTCAGCTCCTTGTCGAACCAGGTGCCGGTGATGGCCAGATCCTGCGCCTGGGCGGAGGCGGAGGCCACGTCGACGCGGCCGGTGAGCTCGGCGGCGAAGTCGACGATGTTGTAGGCCCAGAAGATCGTCTTGATGTTCGGCACCTCTGCCTCGTCGATGAAGGCGGTGGCCTCGGTGGTCTCCTCGGTCTCGTACAGGCTGGAGACGACGGCGTCGGCCTTGGGCTGGACCACGATGTTGGAGCCGTAGGCGGTCAGCTCGGCGTTCAGCTTGTCGCCGACGTCGAGCACGACGCCGAGCATGGCCACGGAGATGGAGGCGCAAAGCGCCACGGTCAGACCGACCAGGGAGCGGCGCCACAGTTGGCGGGTGAAGGAGCGGTGCAGTAGGCGGGCGAAGAACACGTCAGGCGAACACCTCCGCGCTGTCCTCCAGGGCGGAAAGGGGCACGGATACGGCGCCGTCGGCGACGGTGAAGTCGATGGGGATGGGGTTGCAGCCGCCCTTGAAGCCGATGGTGGCGGGGTTGATGGCCACGTCGCAGCGCTTGCAGATGATCTTGCCGTCGCGCTCGTAGTAGCCGGCCGGCCCGCAGGACTCGCAGGCGTCCAGTCCCACCCCGTAGGCGCCGCCGTTCTTCAGAATCATGATGAAGCGGACCTCGGTGCCGCCGGAGGCCTCGTAGGCGAAGCGGTGCAGGTGGCCGTCGGCCAGGAGGGTGGCGGACACGACGGCGGCATCTTGGGAGCGCTCGTAGGGTTCGGGATCGGACAGGGTGGGAACCTCGTTGACCTTGGCGACGGCGACGGTCCGGGTGGCCACGAGTGCGGCGAAGCCGAGCCCCGAGGCGAGCACCCAACGGCGCGAGCGGCGCCGCTCGGCGCGCAGGGCGCGGGTGCGGGCCGGATTGGACTGCGCCGGGGTGCGCCCGACCGCTCGGACCAGGGCGAACCCCATGGGCACGAGCCACACGGCGGCCGCCGCGAGCAGGATGATCCCGCCCGCATTGTTGGTGGCCCAGGTCATGGCGCGAAAGGCGGATCCGCTCAGGCGGATCAGGTGGGTGGACTGCAGTACCCGTGCCAGCTCCGCCAGGTGCATCGCCCCGAACACGACCGCGAAGACCAGTAGGGTCACGCGGGTGGGACGCACCGGGGCGCGGCGGGCCGTGCGGTAGTAGATGAAGGCGAGCAGGGCCACGGCCACCCAGCCGCCGATGAATCCGAGGACGCGCAGCAGCATTTCGGAGGACAGGACCTCCTCGCCCGGCTCGATGAAGGCGGTCAGCCCCAGCACCACGTTCGGGACGGCGCGGAAGAACGCCAGGCCGACCGCCAGGCAGGCGACCGGATGGGCGACCGCACCCAGCCGACCGTCCGCGCCCCAGGTGGGGCGGCGCACCAGCAGCGCGAGTACGACGATCAGGGCCGCGTCGATCGCCACACAGGCGATGAGGGTGGGGATGTTGACGACCGTGCGCCGGTCGATGACGGCGGTGGCCCGCAGGACGGCGAAGACGAGTCCGGCAGCGGTACCGGTCAGGGCGGAGGCCAGGCGCCAGCGGCCCGAGCGCGTCCAGCCCTCAACGACGGCGGGCGTCAGCAGGGCGGCCAGAGCGGCGTACAGCAGGAAGGGCAGGGTGGCCCCTCCGACTACGGAAACAAAGCGCTCCAACACTCCGCGTATTCTCCTCTCGATACCGGTCAGCTGTGCATGTACGCCCGTGCCTGCGGGCCACGTGACGGCGGCGCCGTCACCGCGGGCTCACCACTCCATGGGGGTGTAGTCCCAGTCCCAGGTGAGCTCGATGGGCTCGTTCCAGAAGCGGCCCTCGACACCGGTCTCGGGGTCGGTGTGCAGCACCCAGCCGTTCTCCTCCGGGCTGTGGATGGTGATGGTGACCGTGTACTGGCCGGCCTCCTCCAGGGCGATGTTGGCGCCGTAGTGGGGGCCGTCGGAGGCGTTCATCTGCATGAAGGTGCCCTCCACGGCCTCGCCGGAGCCGTCGGCCGGGGCGATGGAGTAGTCCACGGTCAGGCCGGGCACGAAGTCACCGGCACCGTAACCGAGGGTGTTGTCGGCCAGGGCACTGACGTCGGCCTCCATGTGGAAGCTGGCGTCGGAGGCGGCCAGGCCGGCGGCGCCGGCGGGCTCCATATCGACCGGCTGGAAGTAGACCAGGTTGACGCTGATCTGGCCCTCGGCCTCCTGGTCCACTTGGGAGTCGTTGACGTTGAACTCCTCGAATCCGGCGTCGTTGCCGGCGTCCGCGGCCGCCTCGGTGGCAGCGTCGGTAGAGGTGTCGGCGGCGTCGTCGGACGAGGAGCAGGCGGCCAGGCCGAGGGTCCCGACGAGGACGAGCGCGCCCGCCGCACTGACGAGTTTGAGGGATCGCATGGGGTGTCTTCCTTTGCGGTTGGTGGGTTTCTTATTCGGTTGCCCCGGCCGTCTCGGCCGCGGCGTCGGTGTCCGCGTCCGCGGCGGCCCGGGCGGCGTCGACCCGGCGGTGACGCAGCACGGACACGGCGGACAGGACGATGACGAGCGCGGCCATGAAGGCCTGGAACAGGAGGGTCTCCCGGTAGGGGTACAGGCCCAGGTAGTCGTACGTGGGCCACCCCGGTAGGTAGGTTGCCGGGATGATGTCGCCCTCGATGAGGGCGTGGGCGCCGCCGCCGGCGAAGATCACGACGAGGACGGCCATGAGGAAACTCGTGATGGCGAAGAAGGGCCGCAGCGGAATCCTCACGCTGGTGAAGCGGATGAGTAGGAAGATGACCACGAGCACCGCCGCTCCGGCGGCGAAGCCCTGCCAGATGCTGGCCGAGCCGGAGGGGTCCATGGTGAACAACGCCTCGTAGAACATGACCGTCTCCGCGCCCTCGCGGAAGACCGCGAGGAATGACAGGGACGCCAGCGCCCAGAAGCCGCCGTCGGAGATGGAGGCCTCGGTCTTGTCCTTGATGTAGCGGTTCCAGGAGGCCACCGATGACTTGGACAGCATCCAGTTGGAGGTGAACAGCAGCATGACCATGGCGATCAGCGCCACGACGCCCTCGAGGATCTCCTGGTGGGCGGAGGCGGAGTCGTACAGCCAGGCGAACAGCAGCGCCACCACGCCGGAGCCCGCCAGCCCCAGTACCAGGCCGGCGTAGATGTACTTGACCCGGTCCCGCATGCCGGCCTTGAGCAGGTAGGCGATGACGGCGGCGACCACCAGGATGGCCTCCAGGCCCTCGCGCAGCAGAATCAGGAAGGCCTGCCCGAAGGAGCCGGTGAGGAGGGCCTTGACGGGGCTGATGTTCTCGGCGGCCCCGCCGTCCAGGGTGGCGGCGTCCTCGGTCAGGTAGCCCTTGAGGGTCTCGGCGTCGGCGGTGATCGTCTCGATGTCGCCGCCACCCACCATGGCCTTGCGCACGACCTTGAACTGGTTCTCCACCTCGGAGACGCGGTCGCCGGAGATGGCGGACATGACGGTCTTCTCGAAGCCGAGCTTCTCGTAGTAGCCGTAGTAGGCGTTGTTGACGTCGGCGGCCCCGCCCTCGCGGTCGCCGGCGGCGGCCTTGTCCAAGCCGGCGTCGATGAGTTCGTTCATCTCGTCGGCGACCTCGGCCCAGCTGCGCTCGCCGCGCCCCTCGTTGACACGGGTCTTGTTGGCCTGGAGCTCGGCCCGCTGGGTGGCGATGGTGGCGGCCTGGTCGGCGGCGTAGGTGCGCGGGTCGGCCAGGTCGGCCAGCTCGTCGAGCTGGGCGGTGGTGCTCGTCAGGGAGTCGGACAGGTCGGTGACGCCGGAGTCGATGGTCTCCTGGTTGCCGGTGGCGTAGGCCGCCTGTCGCAGGTCGGTGAAGGCCTGCTGCTGCTCGGACACGACGTCGGCGCCGAGGTTGTCGGTGGTGACGACCTGCAGGTTGGAGGCGACGTAGCCGGAGTTGTAGGCGCGCTGGAAGGCGGCGGCGGCCCCGGAGGTGTCGCCCGAGGCGTAGGAGTCGGCGGCCGCGTCGAGCTCGGTGGAAATGGCCTGTGCCACCGCCGACCAGGAGTCGTAGTCCGTATCGGACTCGGCCGCGCGCGCCGTCGGCCACAGCCCGGATACCAGCCCGGTCAGCAGCACCAGTAGCGCACCGAGCGCAACGGCGCCGCGGACCGGCGGGGGCGCGGGGCGGTCCTGAAACGGAGCATGGGCCATGCTGGCGGCTTCCTTCACATACTGGATACGTTAGTCAAGCCTTCTACATAGTAGATGAGCCTGACCTGCAAACGAAAGACTAGGCTTACATAAATTGATTCGTCAAAAGCTGTTGTATTAAGACCTGGCAGGCCGTCATGATCCACCAGTCGCATCGATCCGGGGAGACGCAATGAGTGCTTTGTACGCTCCGGGCGGGCTCGCACACGCCTGGCGGTTCGAGGCCACCGGCTGCCGGTGGACCGTCCACACCCGTTCCCCCCTGCCCGCCGCGCTGCGTCGACAGATCACGGCGCACATCGACGCCTTCGAGAACATCTGGTCCCGCTTTCGCCCAGGGTCGCTGGTGCGTCGGGCCGCCGCCGGGCGGCTCGCGCCAGAGCCCGACGGCACGGTCGCGCTCGCACTGCCGACCGGCTCGACTCCCCTGCTGGACCTGTACGACCGGCTGCATGCGGCCACCGGCGGGCGCATCGACCCGTTGGCCGGCGCGGACCTGGTGGAGCTCGGTTACGACGCCGACTACAGCTTCGTGGTGCGCGACGGCGCCGCCCACCGACTCGGTGCCATCCATGGGCGTCCGACCTGGGCGGCCTGGGCTCGCCACGACGGCGATCGACTGCTGCTGCGCCGGCCGACCCTGGTCGACGTCGGTGCCGCCGGCAAGGGTTTCCTGGCCGACCTACTGGCCGCCTGGCTGCGCGCGGCCGACCATGAGGAGTATGTGATCGACGCCAGCGGCGACCTGTTGGTGCGCCGCCAGCAGCCGGTGCGCATCGGCCTGGAGCGGCCCGCAAGCGCGGGCGACGACCCGGACGGCACGGTGGTCGGCGTCGTGGAGTTGACCGCCGGGGCGGTATGCGCCTCGGGCGTATCCCGCCGCACCTGGGGGCCGGGACTGCACCACATCCTGGATGCGCGCACGGGCCTGCCCGTGACGGGGGCGAGCGCCGTCGTCGCCGCCTGGGCGGTGGCGGACCACTGTGCCGTCGCCGACGGGCTGGCCACGGCGCTGTTCGTGGCCGACCCGGCCCGGCTGGCCGCCGCGGGGTTCGACTACGACTTCGCCCTGCTGCGTGCGGACGGCTCGGCAGCCACCTCACGCACCTGGCGCGACCTGCCCGCCGAACTCTTCACCGTCTCTCGCCGAGGTCGGTAGATCTTACGTGCCGAGGTCGGTCGATATGGCGGAGCCGGACCCGCCGACGTGTGGCGTCTGTCCATACAAGACACCCTGCCCCATCACGTCCACGCCGCCATCGGGGCATCTGCCCACTCACACCTTGAACTCGAACCACTTCTTCCGGCGCGGAAACGTGGCGCGGGGCGGCTAGCGTGCCGGTGTCGGAGTCGGTCGTCGGCATGGCCGGCGTACGATCTGCCGTCTCGCGTACGATTCCTGCTCTCACGCACGCGTTTTGGAGTATCCCGACTCCCAGGCGCGAGGAAACCTCCAAACGCGTACGCGAGACGGACACGCGTACGTCAGAGGCGGAACAGTCCTGGCGAACGAGATCAGCGGCACCAGGAATCCTCGCCACGGCCGGAAGAATGATAGTGCGCCCACTCGGCGGCCGGGGCGGCGGCTGGCCCAGTGGTGTTGTTCGAGTCCCTGTGGTGAGTCTGCACACTCCAGAAGTGAGCGCCGCGACAGAATCCGCGGAATTGTGCG
>NZ_QMIN01000033.1:0-6099 GCF_003287795.1 Actinomyces sp. Z5 | reverse complement strand
AGGAAGCACCTCGCACCTTAAGGTGCATTAAGACCAATCGCTTGCCTGATCCGGGCCATCAGTGTCCTTTTGGGTTAGGAAGCACCTCGCACCTTAAGGTGCATTCAGGTCCTCGGGGAGGGTGACCTGCGCGACGGACGCCGTGGGGCATGGTGTCAAAATCGATGACAAACGCCTCCTACGCGCGCCAACCCCGATCCGAAGGCCGCATGATTCCAGCGATTTGTCCGCAGTTGACGACGTCGCCAGCCTCGTTTGTCATAGATCCGGACACCCTCGGCCGCTGCCCGGCGGAATCAATGGCAACGGCGAGCCGCCGTCGTACCGCCCGAACGCCTAACCAACTCGCGTTGGCGGCGCTACCACCAGTGTGGGTTGGGTCGCCGCTCAACGAAGAGACAAAGGCAATGGACTCAGGCTCGGACACACCGCCGTCTTCATCTCACGGTGACGCGCGCTCGTAGGAGGAATCAGCACACACCCGCCGGCGGCAGGCTCCCAGACAGCACCATCGCCTACGTGTGTAGCCTTTATCCCGAATCCGGACACTTTTCAGGTCTCCGCACACCGGGATGTGCGGTTGCGATTGCCTCTGCCGGTAGAAGTACCCGCAGGTGAGCAGAGCAGAACTTGCACCACGCGCGCGCCAGATAACACACCCTCAAACCGGAAGAGCCCCTGAATTCAGGGCACTAAAGTGAGGCGACTCGGGCCTGAGAGCACCTCGCAGGCAAGTAGCGTTACATTATGCCGGTGCCCGCTGCGTGCCTGCGTCTAAAGGTCCAGCACCAGCCGAAGTCCATCGTCCACGCGGGCGAGAATGTGCATGGGGATAGCGCCAATGCGGTTGTTCAACCTGGAGCGGTCGACAACAAGAGTTTGCGAGACGTTAACGACGCACTGCTTGGGCAGGCCCGCCTCGCCGCGCTCCAACTCGACGTTGCCCGGCGCCGCCGCCAGGCGCAGGTTGCTGGTTATCGCTGACACGATGACGGTGGCTATACGGGATCGGTTGAACCGGTCCGAGGAGACGATCAAGGCGGGCCTGAGGTATCCGGGTTCCGAGCCGATGGGGTCGCCGAAGTCGAGCCACCAGACTTCCCCTCGAGCTACCAAGGCCATGCTCCCGACTCGATGAGTTTCCTAGCCGGTGTTAACGGCGCCTGCGCCGCCTCGACGTCTTCGAGGGCGTTGAGAGCTTCGGTCACAGGGTCATCGCTGTAGCGAACTATTAGATCGTGGACGGCCTTCGTGTACAGCTGCGACCGGCTCCATCCGAGGCGCCGCGCAACTTCCTCGGCTTCCTGGAACACCGGGTCTGGAATGGATACTGCTGTCTTCACACGCCGAGTATAACCGGTATGACCGGAGTGGCCTAGGCCGCCTTGCATACTCGGATGTAAGGTTTCGCCCGGCGGCCGCGCAGGGGCCGGCCAAATGGCTGCTCGCGTTTGCGGGTGTGGCGGTCTGGGTATGTCCCGGGGCTGACGGTTCGGCACTTCGCCCCGACGCTTCGGCAATTGTGATGACGGTTCGTACCCCTGGGTGCCGAACCGTCGAACAATGGTACGAAGTGTCGATCAGAAGGTACGAACCGTCAGGTCCCGCCCACCACCCGGCTCTCTCGAGGGCCGACGGCGGGCACCCCCGAGGGCGGACGGTGGGCGCCGGTGTGCCCGGATGCCCCACTCATTGAAGCCGTCGGCGCTATGATCAGCTTGCGCCCCGCTGCTCGACGAAGAAGTCATGGAATGGACTCGCATGCAGACGTGCCACCACCTTCCGCTGGCGGAGCACGCCCGGCGGGAGGTTCGGCGTCTGCTCGTCGGCTAGGTACCAGAAGCTATCGGCAACGGCGCAGGCGCCGCCGCAATGACGAGTTCCATGCTCCGCGACGGGATCAGTTCCTCGGCCAGGACCTGCCGCCGCTTGCCAGGCGCTCCCTCCTGTCGACCGAGCCCGCGGGCGCGGCCCCGCAGGAGGCAACCCCGAACTCCCTATATGAGCGCATCAGCTCGGTCGAGACGCTGACCGCCGCGTGGGAGACCGTGTTGGCCAGAGATGCCCGTGACGGCATGCTTCAGAAGCAGACGCGCGCCATTGTTGGCGACCTCGATCATTTCCTCGCCGAGCTTTCGACTTCCCTGCGCGACGGCACCTACGTTCCTGAACCGTTCATGCGACTGGACATCCCCAAACGTGAGCCCGGAGAGACACGAGCACTGCACATTCCGTCTATCCGCGACCGGATCGTCGAACGGGCCGTCCTGGACACGATTGCACACACCGCCGACCTACTGATGTCGACGTGCTCCTTCGCCTACCGCACCGGTATCGGCACAGATGACGCCATCGACCTACTCGCCACCCTCCGCGACGACGGCTACAAGTACGTGCTGCGCACCGACGTGGAGGACTACTTCCCGAACGCGGAAGTAGAGGACGCCCTCGCCGTGCTCTCCCCGGTGCTGCGGTGCGCGCGGACCAACAACCTGATCCGCCTGCTCGCCCGGCCTCGCCGCGCCCACGGTGAGCGGCGCGTGCGGGGCCGCGGCATCGCCCAGGGCTCTTGCCTGTCCCCGCTGCTGGCGAACCTGGCGCTGGCCGACGTCGACGCGGCACTGTGCGACGCCGGCTACGGTTACGCCCGCTTCGCCGACGACATCGTCGTGTGCGCCCCCAACGAGGACGACTTGCTGTCCGCATACGACCTGCTCAGCGCCAAGGTCGCCGCCCACGGGCTGAGCCTGAACCAGGAGAAGACCAGCATGACCACCTTCGACGAGGGCTTCTGCTACCTCGGAGTCGACTTCTCCCGCACCCGCCCGGCCGTGGACCCGCACCACGACATCAAGGGCCACCCCAACCCGGACAAGGTCGTCTACGTCGGCCGCGACGGCGCGCGGCTGCACGTGACCAAGGGTCGGCTGATCGTTGACGGCGCCGACGGACTCCCGCAGGTCTCCATACCCCGGCAGGCCGTCAGCCGGATCGTGCTCACCGGCGCGGTGGGGCTCTCCGCCGGGGCGCGCTCCTGGGCGCTGTACAACGACATCGACGTCGTCTTCCTATCCCGTCGCGGCAGCTACCTGGGCCAGCTCTCCGGCCTGCGCGACACCGCCAACGCCCGGCGCCTGCTCACCCAAGCCGCCTTCGCCGCCGCCGACGACGCTCGCCTTCCGCTTGCCCGCGCCATTGTGCGGGCCAAACTGCGCCACCAGATCGGCGTCCTACACCGCACAGGCAGGCGTGACAGCGGGGCAGACATCGAGGCGACTTGCACCACCATCCGTGAGCTGTCCGAGGAGGCCACTCACGCCACCGACACCGACGAGCTGATGGGTCTGGAGGGGGCGGCGTCGACCGACTACTTCGAAGCGCTGTCCCGGCTGGTGCCTGAGGACGTCGCCTTCCAGGGCCGCAGCCGCCGCCCTCCCAAGGATTTGGCGAATGCGGCCTTCTCCTATGCGTATGCGATCCTGCTGTCCGAATGCACCGGTGCGCTCATCGCTGCCGGGTTGGAGCCGTCGCTGGGTGTGCTGCACGCCTCAACCGACAAGCGACCCAGCCTGTCCCTGGACCTGATGGAGGAGTTCCGGCCGCTGCTGGTGGATCGTACCGTCATGGCGCTGCTGCGCTCGCGGCGTCTGCGCCCCGAGCACGCCACCAACTCCCCAGACGGGGAGGGCGTCTGGCTGGGGCCGGAGGGCAAGAGGGCGCTGGTGGACGGTTACGAGGCGACTCTGCAGCGGCAGGTCAAGGGCGCGTTGCCTGGGTTCGCGGGTACCTGGCGGCGGCACATTCACCACCAGGCGCAGCTGCTGGGGCGAGCCATTACCGAGCCCGGCTACGAGTGGACCGGTGCGGCATGGCGATGATCGTCATCCTGGCTTACGACGTGTCGGCCGACTCGCGCCGTACGCGTCTGGCGGCGGCATTGGAGAGCTGGGGCTACCGGATTCAGGAGTCGGTGTTCCAGCTGCGGCTGGAGGACGGTGAACTCGACGAGGTGCGTGAGCGCGTCAACGACATCATCGACTCGCGCGACGACGTGGTCCACATCTACCCGCTGTGCACGAACTGCCTGGGACGGGCCGAGGTGCACGGCACCGCCCCTGCACTGGACGACGGCGGCCTGTACCGCGGGGTGTGGTGAGGCGGCCCGCCGTCGGCACGGGCGTGAGGAACAGCACCTGTTTAGTGGTCCTCGGCGAGGAGCCGATCAACCTCCTCCGCGGTGATTGAGCGGCCGATGCGGAGCAGGTGCAGGCCGGTCTCCTCGTCCACCTCAAGAGTGGCAGTCGGCTTGGCCTGGTCGAGCGGTGCTGTAGTCAACTTCAACGACGTTGCGGGCATGGACTCCTCCGGCACGGCCGCCCTCGGCTCGGCGTTACGCTGAGTGCCGTCGGGCAGATCGAATGAGGTGCGCATGCATGCACCATATCGCGATGCACTTATCGCAATACAGGTTGTTGTATGCGACGCACGCGTGCTGAGGTGAAGCGAGCAAACCGAACTGCAGGGGTACGGATAACCGCAAGGCTACGATCGGCCTTGCCTTTTACGGCTCTGGTCACCTCTGCGTTGCTGTCTGCGTCGTTGGCGGCTTTTGCTCGCAGTCGGTCCGGGCTGATCGGATTTGTAACTCCCTGAGACGCTGCTTGCATCCTGTTCGCCGGGTGTTGCCAGCAAGTCTGGTAGATTAAATTCGGAGTCAATCTTGCAATCATCAGGGTCGATGCCGTGCTTTACGCGGTTCTCCTCCCGGTTCTTGAACCAGTTGGTGGTGGCGGACACGCCAGTTTTACTGTCAGCGGGCTTGTGCGCGTCCGGGTACTGGACCACGGCCTTACCATCCCAGCCGTAGGCCGCACGCACGAATGCGCGTACCGGCAGGCTGTTCTCGAAGTCGCTGGGCAGCGCGTCTAGCGCGTTGGCCAGTCTGTCCGAAGCCGTCGTCGTTGCGTCGAGCTGCGTACAACCGAGGCATCCGTCGAGCTGCATGTACATTCCAGCTAACCTCTTACCGGTGTGCATGTGTACGTCGGTGGCCCTGATCTCGACCGCGCCGAGGCCGAGGGGCTTGCCGAAACCGAGTCGGTGATAGCCGCGGCGCTTCGACTCGTCCTTGGGGGACGCATCCGGTGGCACTAGACGCTCTGGGGTGAGCAGCCATACCAGGACGGCGAGTTCCTCCGGTACGAGCCCTTCGAAGGTAAGTGTGGTGGTGAACTTGGCTCCAGGGTTTAGGAAGTAACCGGCTACCGTGTCGTGAGGGCCTACGGCTCCTTCGAGCCGCCTACAGTCGGGCAGGTCGTCCCGGCCGAGTAGCCTCCGATGCGTGGGATAGACCTTACGGATCAGAGTTTGCCCCGGTTGATAGGCATCTGCGCGGGTAGTGCTTTCAGCTAGGGTCCTTCCCTGCTCATCACGCAAATAAGGGAAACCCGTTGATGGCTTGGGGCTCGCCAGGGTTCGAAGCAGCCAACCCGGGCTATCAGCTTTAGGGGTGCGCAGCCACCTGCCTTCCTGGGGGAGTGCTGGCATAACGGGCCGGATTGTGATGCGCCCGCGCGCGGCGGCGGCTTGGCTGCGGTCCTTGTCCTTCTCATCGGCAACGAAGCCCCACATGCGATCGCCCGCGGAGGCTTGGGAGTGGGTGCGAGCGGGCGCAACCTGCGAGTCTCTGGCGAGACTCGCAGGAGGCACAGCGTCAGGGGCAGCACGTCGACCTACTTGAGACGGCACCAGAGCGGTTATGCAGCCATCGCCCGACACCGAGGCGAACAGGGGGATGCCTGGGCCTTTGGAGGCGAGTGTCCTCAGGAACTGCTTGATCTGTGCGCGGTCGGCCATGACAGCGGACTCTTTGCCCTTGTGCACATCGGGGTCGGAGGCGCCGAGGATCTGTCCGTGGTCGTCGATCTTGCCATTGGCGATCTCATGGATGAGCCACGTTTTCGAGTCGGTCGACTTCCGAGTCTTCGAATTACCGGGCGTGCCCGCCTTTTCGCGTTCTATGAGTTGACTGTGCTGTCTCCACACTTCTGGGACGGTTGAGTCTCATGACTTCTGGGACGGTTGAGTCTCATGGGTTTT
>NZ_QMIN01000002.1:0-35754 GCF_003287795.1 Actinomyces sp. Z5 | reverse complement strand
AGGCGGCACCCGCCGGGCGGCATCCGTCCGGCGGGTGCCGCCTCCGCCTGTCCAGGTTGCGCCTCCGCTGCCGCGGCCGCACCCGCGCTCGTCCCTTCCGTGCCTCCTGCCGGCGCGGAATCGCCGCGGTCCGGGCCGGTCCCGAAGGAGAGAGAGTCGCCACAGCCGCGGCCCGCGGCCGCACCTGCACGGCGGCATACACTAGGGGCCATGCGTCAGCTCACCGCCTGGCTCCAGGCCAGCACCGACCCCGCCGGCCCCGGCTCCCCCGGCACCCCGGCCGGCGAGCCCGCACAGTCCGCCGGCACCGCCGTCCTCGAACGCGAGGAGCTGAAGTCCACCGACGACGGCGACGCAGACCGCTTCGCCCACTACGTGCGCAAGGACAAGATCGCCGCCGCGGCCGCCACCGGCCGCCCCGTCGTCGCCCTGTGCGGGAAGGTGTGGACCCCCGGCCGCGATCCGTCGAAGTACCCGGTGTGCCCCACCTGCAAGGAGATCTACGAGCAGATGCGCCCCGGCGGCAACGGCGACCAGGGCGGCTCCGGCCCCAAGCGCCCGCGTTTCCCGTTCGGACGAGGCGGTCGGTGAGTCCCGCACCCCGCTCCAAGTCCCAGCACCATCCGACCCAGCCCTCCATCTTCGCCGCGGAGAACCTCTCCCCGGCCTACCCGCAGCGCGCCGCCTGGGGTACCACGCGGCCGCTGCGCGCCTGGCAGGCCGCCGCCCTCAAGCAGTACCTGGAGGCGATGCCGCGCGACTTCCTTGCGGTCGCCACCCCCGGCGCCGGCAAGACCACCTTCGCGCTGCGCATCGCCACCGAACTGCTCACCGCCGGCGACGTGCACAAGGTGACCGTCGTGTGCCCCACCGAGCACCTGAAGTATCAGTGGGCGGAGGCCGCCGCCCGGGTGGGTATTCGCATCGACCCCTCCTACGCCAACTCCCAGGGCGCGCTCGGGTCCCAGTTCGACGGCGTCGCCGTCACCTACGCACAGGTGGCCGCCAACCCCAACCTGCACCGCGCCCGCACCGACCGCACCCGCACCCTGGTGATCCTCGATGAGATCCACCACGGCGGCGACGCCCGCAGCTGGGGCGACGCCATCCGCGAGGCCTTCACCCCCGCCCGACGCCGCCTGTCCCTGACCGGCACGCCCTTCCGCTCCGACGAGTCGCCGATCCCGTTCGTCACCTACACCGAGGAGGCCGGGGGCATCAAGCGCTCCCGGGCCGACTACTCCTACGGTTACGCCGAGGCCCTGGCCGACGGCGTGGTGCGGCCGGTGATGTTCATGAGCTACTCCGGGCAGATGCACTGGCGCACCCGCGCCGGCGACGAGGTGGCCGCCCGGCTGGGCGAGCCGCTGACCAAGGACATGGAGGCGCAGGCCTGGCGCACCGCCCTGGACCCGAGCGGGGAGTGGATTCCCGCCGTGCTGGCCGCCGCCGACCAGCGGCTCACCGAGGTACGCCGACAGGTACCCGACGCCGGCGGCCTGGTGATCGCCTCCGATCAGAACTCCGCCCGCGCCTACGCGAAGCAGCTGCGCGCCATCACCGGGCAGGCGCCCACCATCGCCCTGTCGGACGACTCCGGCGCCTCCAGCCGCATCGAGACCTTCGCCGCCTCCAACGACCGCTGGCTGGTGGCGGTGCGCATGGTCTCCGAAGGAGTGGACGTGCCCCGGCTGGCCGTGGGCGTGTACGCCACCTCCGCCTCCACCCCGCTGTTCTTCGCCCAGGCCGTCGGCCGTTTCGTGCGCTCACGCGCCAAGGGGGAGACCGCCAGCGTCTTCCTGCCGTCGGTCACCCCGCTGCTGGCGCTGGCCGGAGAGATGGAGGCCGCCCGCGATCACGTGCTCGGTAAGCGGGGCGCGGGGGAGGACTCCCGGTTCGGCTCCCCGGAGGACCGGCTGATCGCCGAGGCCAACAAGACCGAGAACGCCTCGGACGACCTGCTGGGCGGGTTCGAGGCGATGGATTCCACCGCCGAGTTCGACCGGGTCCTGTTCGACGGCGGCGAGTTCGGCACCGGCGCCATGGTGGGCAGCCCCGAGGAGCAGGAGTACCTGGGCCTGCCCGGCCTGCTGGAGCCCGAGCAGGTCACCGCACTGCTGCGCCAACGACAGAGCCAGCAGATCAAACAGCAGAAGCGGCAGCAGGCGGCCGAGCAGCAGCGCCGCGCCAACTCCGGGGTCGACGACGCCCGCCAGCGCGCCGCCGCCCGCAAGGAGCTGTCCAAACTGGTGGGCGCCTGGGCGCGCCGCTCCGGGCAGCCCCACGGGGTGATTCACACCGAGCTGCGGCGCGTATGCGGCGGCCCGGAGGTGGCCCAGGCCACCACCGAGCAGATCAACAAGCGCATCGAGACGCTGCGCCGCTGGTTCGTCGGGCGGCGCTGAAAACCACTAGCCGGCGGCCCGGGCCCGACGCCGCCGCGAGCACGCCGTGGGGCGCGCGGCGACGGCGCCAGACCGGTCGAGCCGTCGGCTGCGGATCCGGGTCAGCCGCGCAGCGGCTGCCGCTGGTCGATGTCCACGTGGCGGGTCGGGATCGCCGGGTCGCCCTCGCTCAGCCGCCAGCCGTCGTAGGGCAGCTCGGCGCGTGCCACCTGGTGGCGTTCGGCGGCCGCCGCCAGCGCATCCGGGCCGCGGTGCTCCTCCACGATCACGCCGTCGCGTACCAGATCCACCTGCAGCGGCCGGGCCCCGGCCTGCTCCAGGGCGGCCAGCCCGGCGGCCTCGGAGCGCGCCGAGATGACCAGCTCCTCGGTGGCCGAGCCGGCGGCGTCGAGCACCCGGCCGGCCCACTTGCGTCCCCCCACGGTCGACTTGCCGCCGGTGGAGAACTTGGCGACCTCCTGCATCTGCCCGGTGGAGTCGGCGCGCTCGACGAGCTTGTACACCAGGGCCGCCGTCGGCCGCCCCGAGCCGGTGACCAGTTTGGTGCCCACGCCGTAGGAGTCCACCGGCGCGGCCCCCAGGGCGGCGATCGCGTACTCGTCCAGGTCGTTGGTGACGGTGATCTTCGTCGTCGTCGCCCCCAGCGCGTCCAACTGGGCGCGCACCTTGAAGGCCTCGGCCACCAGGTCGCCGGAGTCCAGGCGCACCGCACCGAGTTCGCCACCGCCGGCCCGGGCCGCCGCCACCGCGCGGGCGACGCCGCGCTCAATGTCATAGGTGTCCACCAGGATGGTGGTGCCCGGACCGAGGCTCGCCACCTGGGAGGCGAAGGCCTCCTCCTCGGTGTCATGCAGCAGGGTGAAGGAGTGGGCGGAGGTGCCGACCGTGGGGATGCCGTAGCGCATGCCGGCCTCCAGGTCGCTGGTGCCCACGAATCCGCCGACTATTGCCGCCCGCGCCGCGGACACGGCGGCGCGCTCGTGCGCCCGGCGCGCCCCGAACTCCACGCAGGGGCGACCGTGGGCGGCGATCGTCATGCGGGAGGCCGCTGCGGCCACGGCACAGTCGTAGTTGTAGATGGACAGGGCCAGTGTCTCCAGGATGCAGGCCTCGGCGAAGCTGCCCTCCACCGTCAGCAGCGGGGAGCCGGAGAAGTAGCACTCGCCCTCCGCGTAGCCGCGGATCGTCCCGGAGAACCGGTAGGAGCGCAGGTAGTCGATGGTGTCGTCGTCGACAATGCCGGCGGCGTGCAGGTAATCGATCTGGGCGTCGGTGAAGGTGAAACGCTCAACGGCGTCCAGGAGTCGGCCGACGCCGGCGACCACGCCGAAGCGGCGTGAGGCGGGCAGAGTGCGGCCGAACAGCTCGAAGACACTGGCCCGCTCGGCGACGCCGGCATGCAGCGCGGCCTGCAGCATGGTCAGCTCGTACATGTCCGTGAGCAGCGCGGTGCTGGAAGTTGCCGGGGCGGGGACGTCCCGTAGGTTGACTGTCATGACAGCCAACCTACCGCAGGCGGGCGCACGGCGGAACCGGCCGGTCGACGCATCCGACCGCGACTACGCTGGAAACATGCAGCCCGCAGTGCCCGTCGACGCCGCCTCCGCCCCCGAGGCGCAGACGCTGTCTGACGCCCACACCGCCGCCCAGCGCCTGTGGTGCACGGTGGTGCACGACGACCCCGTCAACACGATGGACTACGTCACCTGGGTGTTCCACACCTACTTCGGCTTCCCGATCCCGCTCGCCCGTCGCCGCATGCTGCAGGTGCACACCACCGGCCGCGCCGTCGTCTCCCGCGGCGCCCGCGAACGCATGGAGGTGGACGTCACCGCCATGCACTCCTACGGCCTGCACGCCACCATCGAGCCCCTCGCCGACGACGACGCCGACTCCGGCCCGAGCGCGGGCGGCCCGGACGGAGGCGGCGCCTGATGCGCGCCTTCCACCCCGAGGCCGAGGGCTGGGCCAGCGCCCTGGAACCGTGGGAGCGCGAGTACCTGGCCGGACTGTTCAAACAGATCGCCGACCTGCTCGGCGCCGACGCCCCCGCCGCCGCGGAGCACCCCGCCCCGCGTCCGGGCGAGAGCTCGCGGGACGGCAATGTGCTCGCCGCCCTCGACTTCGAGCCCGAGCCGGCCGACGCCGGAGCGTCCAGCTCGGTCCCCGCCTCCCTGGCCCCGCTGCTGGACGTGCTCCTGCCAGACGCCTCCGAGGACCCGGACGTCGCCGTCGAGGTGGCCGCCCTGACCCGCTCCCAGCTGCGGGACGACAAGCGCTCCCGCATGGAGGACGTGGTGCACGAGCTGCTCGCTCCCACCGGTCCCGGCGGGGCGGTGCTGGTGCACGCCGGGCAGGAGGGCCGCTGGCTCGGTGCCCTCAACGACGCCCGCCTGGTGCTCGCCGAGCGGCTGGACATCGACTCCGCCGACGCGGCCGAACAGGTGCACGCCCTCGCCTGGGAGGAGACGCCCGCCGGCGAGGGGGAACGGCAGCGCTGGAACCGGGCCATGGCGCTGTCCTACGACATGCTCTCCTGGTGGCAGGAATCACTGGTGGCCGTGCTATTGAACGACGATGGAGCCGCATAGTCTCGGCGCTGTGAATGATGCGGCCATCGGGATGTTCGACTCCGGCGTCGGCGGCCTGACCGTGGCCCGCGCGGTCATCGACCAGCTGCCCGGCGAACAGGTGCTCTACATCGGTGACACCGCCAACACCCCCTACGGGCCGCGCCCGGTGCAGGAGGTGCGCCGCCTGGCCCTGAGCATCATGGACGAGCTGGTCGACTCCGGCGTGAAGATGCTGGTGATCGCCTGCAACACCGCCTCCGCCGCCGTCCTGCACGACGCCCGCAGCCGCTACACCCGCGACAAGGGCGTGCCCGTGGTGGAGGTCATCCACCCGGCCGCGCGCGCCGCCGCCCGCGTCACCCGCAACGGGCGCGTCGGCCTGATCGCCACCCAGGGCACCGTCGACTCCAACGCCTACGCCGACGCCTTGGCCGCCGTTCCCGGCGTGCACCTGTTCTCCCAGGCGTGTCCGCGTTTTGTGGAGCTGGCCGAGCGCGGCATCACCACGGGCCCGGAGGTCATGGCCACGGCCGAGGAGTACCTCGCCCCCGTCAAGGCCGCGGACGTCGACACCCTCATCCTGGGCTGCACCCACTACCCGCTGCTGGCCGGTCCCATCTCCTACGTCATGGGGGAGGACGTCACCCTGGTGACCTCCAGCCAGGAGACCGCCAAGGACGTCTACCGCGAGCTCGCCCGCCGCGACCTGCTGCGCGACCCCGATGCCCCCGCCCCCCGCCACGAGTTCCGCGCCACGGGCGACCCGGACTCCTTCGCGGTGCTGGCCCGCCGCTTCCTCGGCCCCGAGGTCGGACGCGTCCGCCGCGTCGAGCCGACCCCGACCGCCGTCGCCCCGGGACCCGAAGTTCCGCTCGCCCACGCCGGCGAGTCGGCCCCCGCCGTCGCCCCACCAGACCCCGCCCTTGTCCCCAATTCGAGCGAGGATCCCGCATGAAGCTAACCATCATCGGCTGTACCGGTTCCATGTCCGGTCCCAACGCCGTCGCCTCCTCCTACCTGGTGCAGGCCGACGACGCCGCCGGGCGCACCTGGTCGGTCGTGCTCGACCTCGGCCCCGGCGCCATGGGCCAGTTGCTGCGCTATCTGGACCCGGCCGAGTTGGACGCCATAGCCATCTCCCACTGCCACGCCGACCACATGGTTGACCTGGTGGGCATGCACGTGTTCCGCCGCTGGAACCCCGCCGGACGCCTGGACCCGGTGCTCACGCTCGGCCCGGGAGAGCTGCTGCCGCGCCTGAACGGCGTCGACGGCACGCCCGCGCAGGAGACCTACGCCACCGAGTTCTCCTTCCGCACCGTCTCGGCGGGGCAGGGCGTGCAGGTCGGCCCGCTGACCATCACCCCGTTCCCGGCACTGCACCCGGTGGACGCCTTCGGCTACCGGGTGGAGGGACCCGGGCGCGACGGCAACCCCGTCACCCTGGCCTTCACCGGCGACACCGACCTGTGCGAGGGCATTGAGGCCATGGCCGACGGCGTCGACCTGCTGCTGTCCGAGGCCGCCTTCCTGGAGGGACGCGACGCCGTGCGCGGCATTCACCTGACCGGCCGGCGTGCCGGGGAGCTTGCCGCGGGCACCTCGGGGCGGGGCGGTCGCCGTCCTGCCGGTCGGCTCGTGCTCACCCACATCCAGCCCTGGACCGACCCGGACGATCCGGTGGCCGAGGCCGCCGCCGTCTACGACGGCCCGCTGGCGGCCGCCACTCCCGGCGCCTGCTGGGAGCTCTGAGCCGTGCAGGAATCGCCGCGAGACGAGCCCCGTCGTATCAGCTACACGCCGCCGGTGCCCGACGGGCCGGATCGGCCCTGGACGCGCGGGCGCCGCACCCGCTGGTGGCTGGTGGTGCTGGCCGACACGATTTCGGTTGCACTGATCGCCTGCTTCGCCGCCGCGTCGGCGCATGACCTGGCTCAGGTGCCCGGACTGCTCGTTCGCGGCGCGGCGGCCGTCGTCGTCGCCTGGGCGGTCACGTGGCTGGTGCGCCGTCCCGGCGACAACCTGGAGGTGGGCTGGCCGGACGGCGGCTGGATCATTGCGCTGACCTGGGCGGCGTGGACGGGCCTGTATGCCTGGGGTGCTGCTGTCGGCGCAATTCCCGGAGCCAGGGGGGTGGCGTCGTTCGCGGTGATGCTGGCCGCATTCCTGGTGGTTTTCTGCGGCGGCTGGCGCTGCATGTACGGCTACGTCAAGGCGCACGACTCGTTGGTCCCCAAGGGCGTGCAGCGACGCCTGGACGCCCAAGCCCGCCGCGACCGGCACGAGTAGCGCACTGCAACCGGCACCAGTGGCGTGCCGAGGAAGTAACCGGTGTCAATCTCCGGCGATCTCTCGCAGCGCGGCGACGTGATCCTCGAATGCCTTCAGACCGCGCGGGGTGAGCGACACCCAGACGACGTCCATGGAACGGACCACGCCGTAGTCGCGGTGGCGGCGGATGTAGTCCGCCTCCTCCAGCGCCTTGAGCTGCTTGGACAGACTGGCATCGGACAGACCAACCGCGTCACGCAGCGCGGAGAACTTCATCTCGGTACCGGTCCACACCAGGGCGCCGTCGTTCACGGCCCCGACGGACTTGAGTGTCGCGCAGATCCGCAGGCGACTCAGCGGGTGAATCACGGGATCAAGCACGACTGCCCTCCGGCCAGACCACGGCGGCGCAGTACCAGGCGTGAGCGGTAGCGAGCAGCACGAGCACGCCGATCAGCACCGGATGTATAGACGCCCCCCGTATGACAGCGCCTACAACCAGAACCCACGCGGTCAGGCTGTTCCGCTTCCACCACTGCCGGTCGGTGCCGATCAGATCGTCTCGGGTGCGGACCCCGGGGCGGAGGAGTTGGTTCCGCAGCAGTACATGTATGAGCACGAGTGCGGCGAGACCGCCGAGCAGCACCCAGTAGTGCTCGGTGAGTAGGGCGCCGAGCGTGGTGCCGAAGGCAATGGCGAACAACGCGACCGCCCAGGTGGCGGGATGCCATTGCGCGGCCGCACGCTCGGTGGCGGCGACGTCGCGCAGGCGGCTGCGCGCCTCGTTGGGGGACATGGCTGACGATGGGGATGAGGACACGACTACACCTCACTTTCCGATGTGGAAAGTATTATGTTTTCCGTGTTGGAAAGCAAGGGGTGTTGTGTTGTTGGTTGAGTGGTCTTTCCGGTTTGAGAGCGGGGCGGCGCGCGCCCGGCGACGAGCACCCGTCCGGCGGGGCCGGTTCCGGCGTCCCGGCGGGCGTGACGGGTGGGCGGGGCGTGCGCACGATGAATCGCGGTGGATTGGGAGTGACAGTCCGTCTGCTCGGGTCGACGGTTCGGCACATCCGGCGACGGTTCGTATGTTCTGGTCGACGGTTCGGCACATCCGGCGACGGTTCGTGGGGTAGGGGTACGAACCGTCGTCGTTCATGCCGAATCGTTGGTGCTACCTGACGAACCGTCACCGGAACACACGAACCGTCCACCCCACGACACCACCCCATCACGCCACCCCCTGACGGCCCGCGAGTCAGAGCCCTCCGACACACCGCACTCGGCAGTCCGCCTGGCCCGCGCCCGGCGGTGTGGGCCGGGCTTCAGGCACGGGGACCTGCTCCTGTGGCCCGGGGTTGGTGGGGCCCGTGTTCCTCGGCCGGCTGTGCTTCCGTGAGACGGTTGTCATGTCGTTTTACGACCTTGGGGTGCGAATCACGACCACCCCGGGGTCGTAAACCACACCCCAAGATCGGAAACCAGCACTGACCAGCGCTTCGCACTTGAGCTTGAGGATGCGGCCGCTCGGAACAGCGCTGCCAAATCGGAAGAACCGGTTGAGGCTCGTGTCTTGGCGCTCCACTTCGACCGACCTCGGTGCGGACGCCGGTCCCGGCAAGGCTAGGCGAGCAGGTCCCGCAGGGCGGGAGCCAGGGCGCGCAGGGCCTGGCCACGGTGGGAGATGGCGTTCTTCTCCGCCGCACTCATCTGCGCCGTCGTCCGCCCGGAACCGCCCGGGGCGTCCTCTTGAACCGGCACGAAGATCGGGTCGTAGCCGAAGCCGCCGGCACCGACCGGCGCGTGCAGCAGCCGACCGGCCATGGAGCGCTCCACCACGGTCACTGATTCCGGCTCGCCGTCCCGGCCCGGCACCACCAGTACCGCGGCACAGGTGAAGCGCGCCGTACGATGCGGGTCGGCGACGTCGGCAAGCTGTCCCAACAGCAGTCGCAGGTTGGCCTCGTCGTCGCCGTGGCGGCCCGACCAACGGGCCGAGAAGATGCCCGGCGCCCCACCCAGCACATCCACGCACAGCCCGGAGTCGTCGGCGACCGCCGCCAGCCCGGTCGCCTGGGCCAGGGCGCGCGCCTTGAGCGTGGCATTGGCGGCGAAGGTCAGCCCATCCTCCACCGGCTCGGGGGCGCCGAGTCCGGCCGAGGAGATGATCTGCTCGGGAGCCAGTCCGTCCACCAGCGGCGTCAGGATTGCGCGCAGTTCGGCCAACTTGCCGGGATTGTGACTGGCCAGCACAAGCCGGGCACCTACGGGCACGGCCACCGAACCGTCGGCCGACGGCGTCGCGGCCTGCACCGGGTCGAGCTGAGGGGCCACGGTCAGCCCTCCTCGACTCCGGCCGCCGGGCCGGTCCCGGCGGGGGACTGCACCGCCCGCTCGGATGTGGACACGGTGAAGGGAACATCGTCGGGACCGGCCAGCACGCGGGCCTGCAGCGCGGCCAGCTCGGCGTTGCCCTTGGTGGCCAGGTCGAGCAGGGTGCCGAGCTCGGTGCGGTCGAAGGGGGCGTGTTCCGCGGTTCCCTGCACCTCAATGAAGTTGCCGGCGCCGGTCTGGACCACGTTCATGTCGGTCTGGGCGCGCACATCCTCCTCATAGGGCAGGTCGAGGCAGGGGACGCCGTCGATAATCCCCACCGACACCGCCGAGACGGAGTCAGCAATGACCGGCTTGCCGGCGCGAGCCTTGACGTAGCCGCGGCGCGTGCCCCAGGCGACGGCGTCGGTCAGCGCCACGTAGGCGCCGGTGACGGCGGCGGTGCGGGTGCCACCGTCGGCCTGGAGCACGTCGCAGTCCAGGGTGATCGTGTTCTCTCCCAGCGCGGCCACGTCCACCACGCCGCGCAGGGAGCGGCCGATCAGCCTGGAGATCTCGTGCGTGCGGCCGCCGATCTTGCCGCGTACGGATTCGCGGCCGGAGCGCTCGGAGCCGGCGCGCGGCAGCATCGCGTACTCGGCCGTAACCCAGCCCTCGCCGCCGCCCTTGCGCCAGCGCGGCACGCCCTCGACGAATGAGGCGACGCACAGCACGCGCGTGCGGCCGAACTCGACGAGGACCGAGCCTTCGCCGTTGACCTGCCAGTTGCGGGTGATGGAGATGGAGCGCAGCTCGTTGGGGGAGCGGCCGTCCTTACGGGTCTTGGTGTCAGTCACGCGCCCCAGGGTACCCGGGGGCTGGATTCGGGCCCGGGACCGGCGGACGGCCGGTACGGACGGGCGGCAGTCCGGCATTCGTCTCCGCTCCGCCGACACCGCTGGTCGAGGCCAAGTGGTGCTGGATTTCGCGCACCGTCATTCCGCCGGCGTACAGGGCGGGTGATCACTCTCATCCAGGCCACCCAGCGCGCAGCGACCCTGGCGGGCAAGGGGGATGTGGGCTCCGACGTCGGGGCAAGATGCCCGCCAGGGGTTCAGGTCCGACATGGGCGGCGCTCCTACAGGCCAGGTCCAGACCTACCTGAGAAGCCCCGCATAGGGAGCCAACGCGCTTCCCTGATGAGAAAGGCTCACTGCTTTCCAGGCCGACATCTTCCTCAGAAGCGGCTCGCTTCAACGCTCACCCGCTCAGGCGGCGTTCGTAGCCTTCTCCGTGACATGAATCTTCTTGTCGATGAGAACGGCGCAGAGCGCGAGTATGACGAAGATTGCAGTCTTACTGATCACGGCCTGAACAGGCAGATCGACGCGCCCAAGCATCTGGACAACCGTCTGAAACACCAGAACCACGCCGACGCCCAGGCAAACTCGGAGCAGAAGCCGCAGCAGCACGTACCCGGTAAACGTCCTCCTTCGAAGATGTCCGATCGTCAAGAACATGAGCGGGGCAATAATGCCCATGTCGACGACGTAGGTCACTTCCGTTGTATAAACCTCGATGAGATCGAGTGTGCCCGAGGTCAGATAGGCGCCGACGATGTCGGGCAGCCAGGCCGCAAACAAGGCTGATCCCGTAATCACCAAGAACGCGACCGCGCCCTTCGGAGTAGCGTATTCGAACGCCTCCGGCCGCTCCCGCAGAAGGCTTAGGGACAATGTGACGGTTCCAAAGAAGGATAGCGAGAGCAATGCCGTGTACAGTAGGTGCAACTCGTTGAATGCCGCTCCGAATGACATGCTAACGGCGTAATAGAGGGCGAGAGAAAAGAATGCGAGGAGGTTTATGCGACTGCCCATGTCGTCCCGCCTGCGGTAGTCGGCGACCACTTTTACAGCGAACGGTACAACAACAAGAAGCCAGGCACAATCCGTGCCGATGAAGATTGTCGCCTTGAAGTACGAGTCGTGCTCGTATACTCCGCCGCCCCACATCTGTATTGACTCGCCGTACTGGTTGAGGGTCTCATGAGGCGCTCCCGCAGGGAAGGACAGCAATCCCGCCCCGGCGATGACGACAATCAGCGCAATAGACAGGGATGCGAGCCAGGTCAGGCCGCTGCCGCCCGCACCGTGTGTTCGCCGTGGCTTCACCCACTCCGATTTCCCTGTCCCGGCCATGCGGATCCTCCCGCGAACGTAAACGTAATCGATCACCGGCCGCACCTTGCGTCTACATCGCACCGCCGGCCGTCTGCCGCGGTGATCATAATGGTCACCCCTTGAACAGTACAAGCCTCCTTGGGGAAACAGGGTACAAGCGCCTGCTTCTGCTCAAGAAAGGAGCAGTGACCGGCAGACCTGGCGGGCGGGCCCTGTCTGACTGCGACGCGGTGGCCTCGGTGGGGTCGAAGGGCGACCTCCTTCTGGCGTTGCTCTGGCCGAGGTGCTGAACTCGCTGTGCAAGGCCGAGCTGATCCTTGGGTCGCCTCTACTTCGAAACAGTCGCCACAAAACCTGTGGCTTGATACTGGACACAAAGCTCTCCCACAACGAAAAGCGCCCACCCCGCAGGGTGAGCACGCTTCGTTGGTTGAGACGACCCCTACGCCAACTTCGCATGACGAAAGTTCGTATAAGGGTGTCATGGTGCGCGAGAAGGGACTCGAACCCTCACGCCCGAAGGCACCAGAACCTAAATCTGGGGCGTCTACCAGTTCCGCCACTCGCGCTCGCAGCCGCATCCGGCCGAACGTGCCCGGCACCGTGCGGTGCCAGTCGGAGCGTTCGGTCTACGGCCGCGCACAGCCTAGCAGTGGCCGGGCCCCGGATGAGACACGGCGCTGCCGGCGGTGCCGGGCCCGCCGTCGGCCCCGTCGGCGCCATCGGGCTCCACACGCACCTGCAATCGGCGGCGCCGGCCCCGCAGCGAGTGTGAGGTATGGCGCTGAGGTTTCGGCGTGGCCTAGAGTTTCGACATGGCGCAAGACAAATCCATCCGTACCACCGATCAACTCCCCGCCATCCCCACCCCCATCCTCGATGCCCTGGCCGCGGCCGGCGCCCCCTTCAACCCGGCCGCCGCCGTCCCCGAGCCGCAGGACGCGCCCGCACTGCGCTGGGGCATTCTCGGCGCGGGCGGCATCGCCGCCACCTTCGCCACCGACGTGCCCGCCTTCTCCTCCGGGCGGATCGTCGCCGTCGGCAGCCGCGATCGGGCTCGGGCGCAGGCCTTCATCGACGCCCACCCCGACGCCGGCAAGGGGCAGTCGGTGTGCGCCCACGGCTCCTACGAGGCGCTCGTGGGTGACCCGGACGTGGACGCCGTCTACATCGCCACCCCGCACAACTTCCACTGTGAGCAGGCGCTGCTGGCGCTGGAGGCGGGCAAGCCGGTGCTGGTGGAGAAGTCCTTCACCCGCAACGCCGCCGAGGCGCGTCGGGTCTTCGACGCCGCCCGCGCGGCGAACCTGTTCGCCATGGAGGCCATGTGGACGCGCTTCCTGCCCGGGCAGGTGCTGCTGCGGGCACTGGCCGGCAGTGGCGCGCTGGGGGAGCTGCGCTACGTGCGCGCCGAGCACCTCCAGTCGCTGGAGCATGTTGAACGCCTGAACCGGCCCGAACTGGCCGGTGGTGCTCTGCTCGACCTGGGCGTGTACTCGGTCAGCTTTGTGCACTCGCTGCTGGGCGCCCCGACGGCGCTGACGGCGGTCGGGCGACTGTCGGAGACGGGCGTGGACTTGGACGAGTCGGTTTCCATGACCTACCCGGGTGCGCTGGCGGTGGCCGTCTCGAGCATGTCCGCCGCCTCGGAGACGGCCGGCGAGGTGGTCGGCACCCGCGGCAGGCTGGTCCTGCCCACGCAGTTCTACCGGCCCGCGCCGCTGGAGGTCGTCCTGGGGGAGGGGCCGGAGGCTCGGCGCCACGAGTGGGACGCCACCGTGCCCGGTGGTTTCCAGTTCCAGGCCGCCGAGGTGGCCCGCTGCATCGCCGCCGGCAGGACGGAGTCGCAGACCATGCCGTGGAGCGAGACGCTGGCGGTGCTGGAGACCATGGACGAGGTGCGCCGTCGGCTCGGCGTCACCTACCCCGGGGAGTAGCCGCCGGTCGTCGGGAGTTCAGTCGTCCAGGCCGAGTTCGCGGCGCAGGCGGTCGACGTGGCCGGTGGCGCGCACGTTGTAGCGGGCCAGGGCGACGTCGCCGTCGGCCCCCACGACCACGGTGGAGCGGATCACGCCGGTGGTGGTGCGACCGTAGTTCTTCTTCTCCCCCCACGCGCCCCAGGCCTCCATCACGGTGTGGTCGGGGTCGGACAGGAGCGGGAAGGGCAGGGACTGCTTCTCCGCGAAGCGCGCCTGCGCGGCGGGCGGGTCGGGGGAGATGCCGACGACGGCGTAACCGGCGCGACGCCATCCCTCCAGCGAGTCGCGGAAGTCGCAGGCCTCCTTGGTGCAGCCGGCGGTGCCGGCCCGCGGGTAGAAGTAGACGACCACGCCGCGCGCGGCGCCATCTCGCAGGGAGGCCAGGGAAACCGGGGTGCCGGACTGGTCGGGGAGAGTGAAGTCGGGGGCGGTGTCGCCGACGGATAGCTGAGGCACGGCGTCCTCCTGTTGCCTGCGGAACTGGTGCTGACTCCGCAAATGTAGCCCGTCGCCGATGCGTTGGGTACGACGAGGGCCGCCACCGCGGTGTTGCGGTGGCGGCCCAGGCGTGTTCAAGGCATATCCGACGGCGTCCGAGGCCTTGCGCCGAGTCGAACGCCGCCGGTTGTTTGAACCGGCCTGTGTGTCACGACAGCCGGTCTCGGCACGGGATCAGTGCCGGTTTCGCGGGACTGGCGCCCGCGGCTTACGGGCAGCGCGAGAACAGTTCAGGCGGCGAGCGCCAGAGCGTCCTGCGCGGCCTGCAACCGCTCGAGTGCGCGCTCCAGACGCGACGGCGAAGCGGTGTTGTCCAGCGACGCCAGTTCGGTGCGGGCGGCGGCGAGTTCGCGCTCGGCCGCGGCGCGGGTGTTGTTGGAGTTGATCAGGTACATCTCACCCTTCCCTTCATGGCCCCTGTGGGCCCCTCTGTGCCGGGCGGATGGCAGGTGGTTTCTGCGACCCGGCGTTGTGATCTGGTCTGTGCGGTCCGGGGAAGTTGCGCGTCCGCGCGACGGCTTCCGTTCGGCCCGTGGTCGGCGGGCTGCTCGCCTCGCAAGTGGTGCGTGACCGCTCGAAGGGACTTGCCTACCGGCCGACGCATAAGCAACACCGCTGGCGGTGAAGGGTATTCCCACGACCGGGGGACGGAGTGGGCATGAACCGCACGGATCTCCGCGGTGGCGGGAACAATGCTCACCGGATCCGGTACGGCGCCGCAGCCATGTGCTGCTCTGCGTGGTACCCCCTCAGGGACTCGAACCCTGGACACCCTGATTAAGAGTCAGGTGCTCTAACCAACTGAGCTAAGGAGGCTTAGCCGGTCAGGCGCTTCCGCCTGGCGACGAGAAGGACTTTACGCGTCCGGCGCCGCCGAGTCCAACCGAAATGGGCTCAAAACGCCGTTGTGTGCGTGAAGTCTCAGGGCTGTCAGCTGCGTCTCGGCGCCCCGCCGTCCCCGGACGGAGCGGCGAGCAGGGCCGCGAACTGATCGGTGGCGGTGATCAGTGTGGAGAGGGTCTCCGGTTCGGCGAAGGAGTGACCGGCTGCGGCCGAGACGTGCAGCTCGGCCTGTGGCCACGCCCGGTGCAGGGCCCAGGCGGTTCCCATCGGGCAGACGACGTCGTAGCGGCCCTGGACGATCACGCCCGGAATGCCGTGCTCGGCGAGCACGTGCGCGTCGGCGATCAGCTGCCCGTCGTCCATCCAGCCGGCATGGTGGAAGTAGTGGTTCTCGATGCGCGCGAAGGTGGTGGCGAAGGCCGGGTCCTGCGCCTCGTCGATGTAGGCCTGGTCGCGCAGCAGCGTGGAGGTGGCCGCCTCCCAGGTGGTCCAGGCGCGGGCGGCGGGGCCGTGTACCGCCGGATCCGGGTCGGTCAGCAGCTTGTGGTAGCGGTCGATGAAACCGCCCGGGGCGGCGCCCTCGCCGGCTCCGGCCACATACGCCTCCCACTCGTCGGGCCAGATCATGTCCGCGCCGTCGCCCTCGTAGAACCAGTCGAGCTCGCGCTTGCGCAGCGTGAAAATGCCGCGCAGTACCAGTGCCAGTACGTGGCGCGGGTGCCGTTCGGCGTAGGCCAGCGCCAGCGTGGAGCCCCAGGAGCCGCCGAATACCAGCCAGGACTCGATGCCCAGGTGCTCGCGTAGTCGCTCCATGTCGGCCACCAGGTGCCAGGTGGTGTTCGTGCTCAGGTCGGCATTCGGCTCCCAGGCGTGCGGCAGGGAGCGGCCGCAGCCGCGCTGGTCGAACAGGATGATGCGGTAGCGCGCGGGGTCGAAGCAGCGGCGGTGCTCGGGGGAGCAGCCGCCGCCGGGCCCGCCGTGGACGAATACCGCGGGAATGCCGTCCGGGTTGCCGCAGGCCTCCCAGTAGATGCGCTGCCCGTCGCCGACGTCGAGCAGACCCGAGTCGTAGGGCTCAATGGGCGGATAGAAGGTGCGTTGCCGGTCTGCCGTAGAGAGGGCCGGTGCGGCGGTGTCGTGCATGGGCTCATTGTGCTTGATCGCCGTCGTGACTGTTCCACGCGGACCCTCGGCGGGCGGTACCGTAGACACGTGAACGCCCCGATCGTGACTCTTGCGACCTCAGCCGACTACGCGGACCTCGATGAAGACGACCGCGGGCTGCCCGACGCGCTGCGCGAGCGCGGCATCGAGCCCCGGATCGCGG
The DNA here is from genome assembly GCF_003287795.1 of Actinomyces sp. Z5. NCBI lineage: Bacteria > Bacillati > Actinomycetota > Actinomycetes > Actinomycetales > Actinomycetaceae > Actinomyces > Actinomyces sp. Z5. The sequence goes on along the minus strand of NZ_QMIN01000002.1, from coordinate 19,368 downwards.
TGTGGAACGACCCCGGCGTGAACTGGGCCGACGCCGGCGTGGTGGTGCTGCGCTCCGTGCGTGACTACGCCAAGAACCGCAACTACACGGACTTCCTCGCCTGGGCCCACTCAATCAGGCGGCTGATCAACCACGCCGACGTCGTCGACTGGAACTCGGACAAGCACTACCTCAAGCGCATGGCCGAGCTGGGTGTCCCCATGATCCCCACCACCTGGCTGGAGCCGGACGCCGGCTACTCCAAGCACCAGGTCCACACCCGCTTCCCGGCGCACGGCGACTTCGTGGTCAAGCCCGCCATCTCCTCCGGCGGTCGCGGCACCGGCCGCTACACCGCCACCGACGCCAAGTCCCGCGCCGACGCCATCAACGACACCATGCACCACCTCGGTCGCGGCCGCAGCGTCATGGTGCAGCGCTACCTGGAGGAGGTCGACCGCAAGGGCGAGGTGTCCCTGGTGTACTTCAACGGCGTGCTGTCACACGCGGTGGAGAAGGCGCCCATGCTGCACCCGTCCTTCCGCTCCGTGGACGAAGTGCACGAGGAGATCGTCACCGCCCGCGAGCCCAGCGAGCAGGAATGGCTGTGGGGCGAGCGGGTCCGCAAGGCCATCCACACGATCATTAAGGAGCGTTCGGGTCGGGACATTCAGCTGCTGTTCAACCGGGTCGACGTCGTCGGCGACGGACAGGGCGGCTTCTACCTGATGGAGGTCTCCCTCATCGACGCCGGCCTCTACCTCGGTTCTGCGCCCGCCGCCCTGGACAACTTCGCCGACGCCATCGCCCAGCGCGTCTTCTGGTAGGGCTGGGGCTGCCGCGCAGGTGGCCCACGGCCCATGGCCCGACGGCAATCAACTGTGTGGGGTTGATTGAGGTTGAATCAACCGAAAATGGTTGTGTTTTGGGGATGCTGATGGGAGCATGCAGGCATGTACGTGCTCACAGTGGACCAGGTTGCGAGCCGAGCGGGCGCGGATGAAATCCCGGACCTCATCCGCTTGCTCGCTGACGTTCCTGCACTGGCTCCCTTCGAGCGGACAGTCGGAGACGAGGCACAGGGGGTGCTCGAAGACGCGGCCGCGGCCGTTGCATGTGCACGTCGTCTCCTGGCGGCCGGCGGATGGCACATCGGTCTGGGGATCGGTACCGGTGCGCTAGGTGAGCACGGGTCGCGCTCGGGAGGCGGAGCAGCATTCATCGCCGCACGGCAAGCCGTGGAGGAATCCAAGTCGTCTCGTGTGTCGCTCGCAGTCCGTACCGGTGCCGCCGATCGGGAGGCACGTACGGCGACGGCCGATGCCGAGGCGGTGCTGCGGCTTCTCGGCGTGCTGATCGGTTCCCGCACCAGGGCTCAGCGCTCGGCCCTGGCCCTTCTTGACGCCGGGCTCAGCGGCAAGGACGCGGCGAAGCGGCTGGGGGTAAGCGGCCAGGCCGTCTCCAAGCATCGGGTCTCATCGCACTACGACGAGGAAGTCGCTGCCGTGCCGGCCATCGAGCGGCTCCTCGACCGGGCGCACCGGCTGTCAATGGGGCTGGAGACATCGGCAGATATGGCGGGTGACGTATGACTCAGGCCTTGGCGAGTGTGGTTGTAGTCCTTTCCTGTTTTCTTCTCTCCATTTTCGGTGGTTGGGGGATCGTCGCACTGGTCTTGCGCTGGGCGCGCGTGCCCGAGCTGCCGCCGTCACGGGAACCTACGCCCGCAGGTTCGACTGCGCCGGTCTTGTCTCCGAGAGACGACTCCGAGTCCCCGGTTCTTCGCGGTGGCACCTGGATCGGAGTGCTTGAGCGCCTGGCGACGACGGGTGCCCTTCTGTCCGGGCATGCGACGCTGATTGCCGTGGTCGTTGCGGTAAAGGGGCTTGGGCGCTGGGCGGATCTGAAGGACAACCCCGGGTCGACGGAACGATTCATCATCGGCACGCTCGCCTCCCTGACATGGGCCGGCATATGCGGGATCATCGGCGCGGCGCTGCTGGGGTAGCACCGGACGGGTTCCGGCGGGCACGGGTCAGGGATGACTCAGGGTCGTCTCCTGCGTGAGGATGAGGCGCCGGCGGTTTGCGTCGGGTAGACATGGGCTCATGCGCACACTGCTCAACATCATCTGGGTGGTTTTCGGCGGTTTCTGGCTGTGGCTGGAGTACATGTTCTTCGGCATCATCGCGTGCCTGTTGATCGTGACGATCCCCGCCGGCATCGCCTCCTTCCGCATCGCCTCTTACGCCCTGTGGCCCTTCGGCCGGGAGGTTGTGGAGATGCCGCATGCCGGGGTGATGAGCGGGTTGTCCAACGTCATTTGGTTCCTCGTCGCCGGGATCTGGCTCGCCATCGGGCACATCACCACGGCGGCCGCGCAGGCCGTCACCATCGTCGGCATCCCGCTGGCCGTCGCCAACCTGAAGATGATCCCGGTGACCTGCTTCCCCTTCGGCAAGCAGATCGTGCCCGGCCGCGGCATCATCTGAGCCGCCCCGCCTGTTGTAGTCGCCTTGGGTGCGCGATCCTGCCCGCCGCAGCCTTGTCCGCCGAGGACACCCAGTAGTAGCCGACTCTTCGGCGCTCGGGCCGGAGTTCTCAGGTGGGGATCACGCCGGCTGGCGGCGCGGTTCGCACCGGGTGGGACTGCCTTCGATCTCTTCGAGGGCTTCTGCGCGATCACGGAGCCTGCGCAATCCGCGCAACACGGCTGTGCGATGCTTGCGGCTGACTATCCACCCCGGGAGCCGCTGCTCCATGCCCCTGCCCACGTCTGTGTCACGTTTACGGCGCAAGTCCGCCGCAAGATAGTCCATGAGGTACTCGGCATGAGCCCGATTGGCGACCCACAGGGAATGGCCGGCGCACGAGTCTGTAAGGAAGAAGGGCAGACCGTAAAGGGCGTCGTACCCGTCGGAGACCCGAGTGGAGACGGAGACGCCGGTCAGCTCCTGACGGGCGCCGCAGGCGCAAGTGCGTGATGGGCGGGAATGGGCGGACAGCCGAATCCTTGTCTTCTCGCGCCGACCGTCATAGAACTCGGCTTGCAGGACGCGGGCGAAATCCTGACATTGCAACGGGCCGCCTACATCACCGAGGCCACGGCACACAGCGACTTCGGTCTCCCGCCCCTGACACAGACCCTGGCCGAGCTGCAGGAGGAGCTCTCCGACCCCGCCGTAACGGCGCGCGGTATCCGAGATCGCGGCTGTCTCATCGCGGCCATGCGCCTGCGCCACAAAGGCGACGCGGTTGAACTCGGGCGCCTCATCGTCGCTCCCGACCGCCAGGGACAGGGCCTGGGCACCCTCCTGCTGCGCCATGCCGAGGCGGTCTTCCCGGATGCGCGTGAGATACGGCTGTTCACCGGCGAGCACAGCGCCGCCAACATCCGACTCTACGAGCGGCTCGGCTACCGCGAGGCTGGGAGAACGACCGCAGGTTCCTACCAACTCGTCCACTTCACCAAGCCGCTCACCCGAGCCGGCCGGTGGAGGGCCTCCTGAGCGTCCGGTGCCGCCTGGCAGCCGGCGGCGCTCAGCTCTGCGGGCCGACACGCAGCAGGTGCACAACGGCGGCATCGGCCTGGTCGCATTCGGCCAGGTCCACCAGGGCTGTCAGCCGCCAGTCGTGGTCGCCCGCCGAGTCCTCCAGGATCTGGGTGGCCAACCACACGCGCCGCCCCGAGCCGACCAGCGCCTCGCGCAGCCGCTCCGACACCCCGGCCGCCGCCAGGGCCGCATCATCCGGTGCCTCATCCAGGGGCGCCAGCGCCACCGCCCGGGCAGGCGTATCCGTGCTGATCCAGTCGTACTCGTCCCAGTAGCGGCCCAGCGCCTCATCCCAGCGGTCCTCGCCCCAGCCGGAGGCGGCATCCAGCCGTCCCAGCCCCTCGACGTCGTCGCGCGCCATGAGCTCCACGCGGCGGAACATCTCCCGGCGCACCGCCACTCGGAAGGCGTGCAGGTTGCGGGTGAACGGCAGCCTGCCGTCGGCGTCGGCCCCGAAGGCTCGCTCGGCCCCGGCCGCTCCGTCGGCGGCCTCCCGCTCCAACAGCGCCGCGCCCTCCTGGGCGTGACCGGCCTGGGCGGCACCCAGCGCCTCCCATTCGTCCAACAGGGAGGAGTCCACGGCGCGCACCAGGTCGCCCAGCCAGTCGGTCAGTTGCTCCACCTCCTCGGTGCGGTGCTCCTCGGGCACCACCTGCCGCAGCGCCCGGTAGGCGTCGGTCAGATAGCGCAGCACCACCCCCTCGCTGCGGCCCAGGTCGTAGCGGGAGATCAGGTCGGAGAAGGTCATGGCGCTCTCCACCATGTCCCGCACCACCGACTTCGGGCTCAGCTCGTACTCGGCCGCCCACGGGTTGGACTGCTTATACATCTCCAGCGCCGGAGCCAGCAGGTCCGCCAGCGGCTGTGGCCAGGTGATGTCCTCCAGGGCCGCCATGCGCTCCTCATAGTCCATCCCCTCGGCCTTCATGGCGGCCACCGCCTCGCCGCGGGCCTGCCGCTGCTGGGCGTACAGCAGCGGCCGTGGATCGTCCAGGGTCGACTCCACCACCGAGACCACGTCGAGCGTGTGCTCGGGCGAGTCCAGATTCAGCAGATCCATGGCCGCCAGCGCGAACGGGGCCAGCGGCTGGTTCAGGGCGAACTCGTCGGGCAGGTCCACGGCCAGGCGCAGCCGGGGGCGGCCGTCGGCGGCGGCCTGGGCGGAGGAGACGTGCTCCAGCACCCCGGCGGTGCGCAGGGACAGGTAGATCTCAATCGCCCGGCGCACGTGCCTGCGTCGGGCCGCCTCCGGCTCGTGCACGCGCTCCAGCAGCTGCGCCATGGCCCGCACCGGATCGCCGTCGCGCTCCATCAGGTTCAGCACCATGGTGGTGGTGACCTGGAACTGGCTGGTCAGCGTCTCCGGGGCGGCGTCGCGCAGCCGCTCGAAGGTCTTGTCCGTCCAGTTCACGCGCCCCTCGGGCGCCTGCTTGCGCACGATCCGGCGGCGCTTGCGCGGGTCGTCGCCGGCCTTGGCCAGGGCGCGGGCGTTCTCGATCACGTGCTCGGGCGCCTGCACGATCACATACCCGTGGGTGTCGAAGCCGGCGCGCCCGGCCCGCCCGGCGATCTGGTGGAACTCTCGGGCGGTCAGGTGCCGCTCCTTGGCGCCGTCGAACTTCACCAGGCTGGTCAAAACCACCGAGCGGATGGGCACGTTGATGCCCACGCCCAGGGTGTCCGTGCCGCAGATCACCGACAACAGGCCGGTACCGGCCAGGCGCTCCACCAGCCGCCGGTAGCGGGGCAGCATGCCGGCGTGGTGCACGCCGATGCCGGAGCGCAGCAGCCGCGACAGGGTGCGCCCGAAACCGGGCCCGAAGCGGAAGTCGCCGATGGCCGCCGCCAACTCCTCCTTACGCTTCTTCACCCCCAGGTCCACGCTCAGCAGCGCGGAGGCCCGCTCCACCGCCTCCTTCTGCGAGAAGTGCACCAAGTACACGGGCGCCTTGTCCTGCCCCACCAGCCGCTGCAGCAGGTCGCCGATCGGCTCAATCGCATACTCCCACTCCAAGGGCACCGGCCGCACGGCGTCGTCGACGACGGCGACCTCCCGGCCCGTGCGCTCGCGCAGGTCCCGTACGAAGAAGGACACGTCCCCGAGCGTGGCCGACATCAGCACCATTTGCGCCTGCGGCAGCTCCAGCAGCGGCACCTGCCAGGCCCAGCCGCGCTGCGGGTCGGCGTAATAATGGAACTCGTCCATCACCACCGTGTCCACGTCCAGCGTCTCGCCCTCGCGCAGGGACTGGTTGGCCAGGATCTCCGCCGTGCAGCAGATGATGGGAGCGGCCGCATTGATTGAGGTGTCGCCGGTGACCATGCCGACGTTGTCCGCCCCGAACAGGCCCACCAGCTCGAAGAACTTCTCACTGACCAGCGCCTTTAGCGGGGCCGTGTAGTAGGAGCGGCCGCCACGCGCCAGGGAGGCGGTGTGCGCGGCCAGGGCAATCATCGACTTGCCCGAGCCGGTGGGGGTGGCGGCGATGACGTGCCGACCGGACAGGATCTGGCTCAGGGCCTCGTCCTGATGCGGATACAGCGGCCGCCCGGTGGACTCGGCCCACTCGGCGAAGGCCAGGTAGACCTCCTCCGGCTCCGGGACGCGCTCCGCGTCGTCGGCGGGGATGAGGGCGTCGAGCATGACGTTGAGCGCGGGCGCGGTAGAGGCGGGCATGCGGCCATCGTCTCACGGTGCCCCGCCGGTTCCGGGACGGCCGCCCCGGTTGACGCTCCTTGACGGTCTCCCGGCTGACGGATACGGATGTGGCAGGCTTGCAGGACACCATCACCCACACGATTGGACCGGATATGGACCCCCGCAGCCGAGTAGAAGCATTTCTGGCGGACTATGCCGCCGCCCACGCGCGGGTGAAGCCGCTGTTCTATCCGCCGGATGACGAGGAGACGACCGCCAGCCGGCACTCCGCCGGTCCCGGGGGAGCCCGCAAGCGGAGCAGGGAAGGCGGCGAGAAGCGCTCTGAACCCGATCCCTTTGACGCCTGGAGCCAGGCTATGCACGCCGTCGAAGCGGCCCACCGGACCGAGCGGTCCCAGGTTAAGCGCGTGCGCGGTTTCTCCTCAGAAAGCGACTACAGTCCACAGACCTGCAAGGTGGAGCGGGCCGAGGAGTACGGGAACTGGGCCCGGGTGCGGGTGGCGCGCACCGGCGGCCGGGGCTGGCCCATTGTTGAAGTCGTCCTGCGCAACGACTCGCGGGACTGGCTGATAGACAGGATCGACGAGTACCACGAGGATCCCGGCCAGACCCTGGTGCCGCAGGAGCTTCGCGACAGCTGGCTGCACGCGCCGGACGGGACGGCACCCTATGAGGACATTAGTCTCAGCCCGGACGCGGACGGCCCCAACCCCGGCGCACTGTTCCACGACGGCTGGTCCCGCGTGCCCGTGGACACGTTCGAGCTGGCGGAACAGGTGGATGAAATCGAAGGCCCCCTGTGGCGGCAGGCGATCGCCGAGGCCCAGCGCCGGGCACAGGTACTGGCGGTCAGGGTGCAGACCATTGGGGGCTTTCCGCACGCGGGCGTGTTCGCGGTGGGCGACGCCGGCTCGGGCGCGAACATGATGTACGCGTGTGCGTTGCGCGTGCCGCCGGGGGATGCCACCGCCCAGGCGCTGCTGGCGACGATTGAGACCGACACCGGCTCCTACGAGCGAGTCGCCGCCGTCCGGGTGCTGCTCGCCGACGCCGAGGCCGTGCACTGGCGTGCGGCCGCGCTCCTCCCAGGGCGCGGGATCGCTGTGGGCGTGGACTCGGGCACTGCCGCGATCGTCGACGCCGCCGCATACATACGTCTGACGCGGCGGCAGTGGTGGAATGTCTGGAATCCGTTCCCGGAGCGCCGTTGGGAGGATATGACGATGTTCGACTATGGCGCCGGGCCCATCGGGGTCATGACGAGCTCCGGATGGGGGGACGGCACCTACGCCGTCTACTGGGGGTTCGACCGCGATGATCGTCCGGTGCAGCTCATGATCGACTACGGAGTCGTCCGGGAGGCGGTGGCGCCGCCGCTCGCACAGTCGCAGCCCTGAGTCCCAAGTCGACGGCTCGACCACCCTGGCAATGCCGACGGCGTATGAACATGTGGACGGATGTCGGGTCGCGGCGGGGTTTGTGCGATGATGCCGCGCGTTCCCGTCTCCCCACGCGGAAGGTCGCAAGCCCATGGAAGCTCTCGCCGACAGTCTGCTTTCGATCGCCGACTGGATCACCGCACACATCACCATGTGGGTGCTGGTCGGCACCGGCCTGTTCCTGACGATCCGCACCCGCGCCGTCCAGGTGCGCCACCTGCCCAACATGTTCCGGGCGGTGAGCTCCTCGCGCGCCGGCGCTCACGGCGGCATCTCCTCCTTCCAGGCCTTCGCCATCTCCCTGGCCGCGCGCGTGGGGGTGGGCAACATCTTCGGCGTGGCCGCCGCCCTGCTCATGGGCGGGCCCGGCGCCGTGTTCTGGATGTGGGTGGTGGCCCTGGTGGGCATGGCCACCGCCTTCTTCGAGGCCACCCTCGCCCAGATCTTCAAGGTCCGCGCCGACGACGGTTCCTTCCGCGGCGGTCCCGCCTACTACATGCGATCCGGCGTGGGCAGCCCCGCGTTGGCCGGCGTCTACGCCGTCATCACCCTGGTCACCTGCGGCTTCATCATCACCTCCGTGCAGTCCAACGCCGTAGCCGGCACGCTTCTAGGCGCGATCGGCGACGACGGCTCCGCCATCGAGGGCTTCGGCGGCTTCTCCGCCGCCCAGCTGGTCATCGCCGCCCTGGTCTTCGTGTTCACCGCCATGGTGATCTTCGGCGGCATCCGCACCGTCGCCCGCGTGACCGAGTGGATGGCCCCGATCATGGCGGGCATCTACATCGTCCTGGTGTTCATCATCTGCCTGATGCACCTGGGCCGCTTCGTGGAGGTGCTCGGCCTGATCATCTCCTCCGCCTTCGCCCCCCAGCCGCTGGTCGGTGGCCTGGGCGGCGGCATCCTCGCCGCCGTCGTCAACGGCACCAAGCGCGGCCTGTTCTCCAACGAGGCCGGCCAGGGCACCGCCCCGAACGCGGCCGCCACCGCCACCGTCGCCCACCCGGTGCAGCAGGGCCTGATCCAGTCCCTGGGCGTGTTCATCGACACGATCGTGGTGTGCACCGCCACCGCCTTCGTCATCCTCATTGCCGGACCCGAGGTCTGGGGCGCCAACGGCGCCAACCCCTCCACCCTGACGATCATGGCCGTCTCCCACGAGTTGGGCGGCTGGACCATCCTGCCCATCGCGGTCCTGATCTTCGTACTCGCCTACTCGTCGATCATCGCCGCCTACGTGTACTCCGACACCAACATGTCCTTCCTGACCGGCGGCAAGACCTGGGCCACCTGGACGGTGCGCGTGGTCTCAGTCGTCTCCGCCACCGCCGGCGCCGTGCTGTCGCTCGACATCGTCTGGAACGCCGTCGACATCGCCATGGCCGTGATGACCGTGACCAACCTCGTCGCCCTGATCCTGCTGTCCAAGTGGGGGGTGGGCGCCCTGCGCGACTGGGAGGCCCAGCGCCGCGCCGGGGTTGAAGAGCCCGTCTTCGTTGGACACGACAACCCCCACCTGCCCGCCGACGTGCCCGGCGACGTTTGGAACTGACCGCCTACCGCCACCCAGCCACCGCCCCCGAGAGCCCCACCTGCAAGGAGCCCCGATGTCTCAACCCGCCATGAGCCTCGCGAACCTGGAGAACACCCTCAACCAGGTAGACGACATCTTCTACACCTACTTCCTGGCCGCCCTGCTGATCGCCGTCGGCATCTACGTCACCATCCGCACCCGCGCCGTGCAGCTGCGGCATTTCGGCTCCATGCTGCGGGCCGTGGCCTCCTCCCGGTCCGGCGCCCAGGGCGGCATCTCCTCCTTCCAGGCCTTCGCCGTCGGCCTGGCCGCCCGCGTCGGGATCGGCAACATCGCCGGGGTGGCGCTCGCCGTCGTCGCCGGCGGCCCCGGCGCCCTGTTCTGGATGTGGGTGGTCGCCCTGATCGGCATGGCCACCAGCTTCACCGAGTCAACCCTGGCCCAGATCTTCAAGGAGCGCGGCCGCGACTTCACCTTCCGCGGCGGGCCCGCCTACTACATCAAGAACGGACTCGGCTCCAAGACCTGGGGCGCCATCTTCGCCGCCATGTGCATCGTCAGCGTCGGGGTCACGGTGGTGATGGTGCAGACCAACTCCCTGGCCGGCGTCGTCAACGCCACCGTGTCCACGGTTGAGCCCTGGATGGTCGGCGTGGCCCTGGTGCTGCTGACCGGTCCGGTGGTGCTCGGCGGGCTGAAGTCCGTGGCCCGCGTTACCGAGGTCGTTGCACCCCTGATGGCCCTGGCCTACGTGCTGGTCACCATCGTGGTGATCCTGATGAACCTCGGTGAGATTCCCACGGTCTTCTGGGAGATCTTCCGCGGCGCCTTCGGCCGGGACCAGGCCCTGTTCGGCACCGCGGGCGGCATGCTCGCGGCCGTTCTCAACGGCGTGCGCCGCGGCCTGTTCTCCAACGAGGCCGGCCTGGGTACCGTCCCCAACGCCGCCGGCACCGCCACCACCAGCCACCCCGTCCGCCAGGGCCTGATCCAGTCCTTCGGCGTGTTCGTGGACACCGGCCTGGTGTGCACCGCCACCGGCCTGCTGATCCTGCTGGCCACCGACACCTACCAGCCCGGCAACGAGGGACTCGTCGGCGCCGTCCTCACCCAGCAGGCCGTCGCCGAGCACCTGGGGCAGTGGACCACCTGGCCGATCGTGGTGCTGATCTTCGTGCTGGTCTTCTCCACCGTGCTCGGCTGCTACTCCTACTCCCAGGTCAACGTCAACTATCTGGGCGGCGAGCGGCGCGCCGAGCAGGCCTTCGGCATTCTGCTCACCGCCGCCGCCTTTGCCGGCACCGTCCTGACCCTGCCGATCGTGTGGGCACTGACCGACATCGCCCTGGGCCTGCTGGGCGTGATCAACCTGGTGGTGATCGTGCGCCTGTTCCCGTGGGTGCGCGGCGCCCTGCGCGACTACGAGGCCCAGCGCGCCGTCGGCGTCATCCCGGTGTTCGTCGGCCACGGCAACCCGCTGATGCCGGGGGACACCCTGCCCGGCGTGTGGGAGGATCCCATCGCCACCGTCGACGGCCCACTCGACGCCGTCGACGACGCCCGACTGACGGGGAACTGACCCATGGACACCCTGAACGAACTACTCACCGGCGCCTCCAATCTGCTGTTCGGCACGATCCTGATCTGGCTGCTGCTGGGCGCGGGCGCCTGGTTCACCATCCGCACCCGCGGCCTGCAACTGCGTCACCTCGGCTCCATGATGCGCTCGGTGGCCGGCTCCCGGTCCGGTGCTCGCGGCGGCATCTCCTCCTTCCAGGCCTTCGCCGTGGGGCTCGCCTGCCGCGTGGGCACCGGCAACATCGTCGGCGTCGCACTCGCCCTGGTCCTGGGCGGACCCGGGGCCGTGTTCTGGATGTGGGTGGTGGCCCTGCTCGGCACCGCCACCGCCTTCGTGGAGGCCTCCCTGGGGCAGCTGTTCAAGGTGCGCCGCGGCGACGGCACCTACCGGGGCGGCCCCGCCTACTACATGGCCCGCGGCATGCGCCTGCCGGTGCTCGGCGGCGTGTTCGCCGTCGTCTTCATGGTGGCCAACGGCCTGGCCATGCCCATGGTGCAGGCCAACGCCATGACCGCGGCGCTGGGCGCCTCCACCGGCCTCAACCCCTGGTGGGGCGCGGCCATCGTCACCGTGCTGGTCGCCCCCGTGCTGCTGGGCGGGCTGCGTTCGGTGGTGCGGGTGACCGAGTGGCTGGCCCCGATCATGGCGACCCTGTACCTGCTGCTGGTGCTGGTCATCATCGTCACCCACCCGCTGCAGGCCGCCGAGGCGATAGGCGACATCTTCGCCGCCGCCTTCAACCTGCGCGCCGGCCTGGCCGGCACCGCCGGCGGCATCACCGCGGCACTGCTCAACGGCGTGCGCCGCGGCCTGTTCTCCAACGAGGCCGGCCTGGGCGGGGCGGCCTGCGCCGCCGGCTCGGCGACGGTCGCCCACCCGGCTCAGCAGGGCTTCGTGCAGGTCTTCGGCGTGCTGGTGGACACCCTGTTCGTGTGCACCGCCACCGCCCTGGCCATCCTGATCGCGGGCCGTTCCGACGGCGCCGTATACACTCCCGGCGTCACCGGCCTCAAAGATCCAAACGTCTCCGGCACCCTGACCCAGACCGCGATCGGGGCCACGCTGGGGGACTGGACCAGCTGGCCGATGACGCTGCTGGTGTTCGTGCTCGCCTACTCCACCATCCTGGGCGCCTTCTCCTACGCGGAGGTGTGCCTGGACTACCTCACCCGCACGCCCTGGGTGACGACGGCGCTGCGCGCGGCCGCCGTCGCCTGCGCCTTCATCGGCGGTGGGATCGCCCTGACCACCGTGTGGACGCTGGCGGACGTGCTGCTCGGCATCGGCGCCGTCCTGAACCTGATCGCCCTGGTGGCGCTGACCCCGTGGGCGGTCGGCGTGCTGCGCGACTGGGAGGACCAGCGCGCCCGGGTCGTCGCCGGGGTGCAGAGCGCCGCGGACGTCCGCTTCGTCGCCGTCGACAACCCCTACCTGCCCAGGCCGCTGCCCGGTGACGTATGGGATGACGACGCCGTGAGATCGCCAACATTACAGGCGGATGACGCCGTGAACTAAATACAGTGAGGACCGTTCCGCCTCATCCGCAGGCTTCGGCGCCTGCGGTTCCGGGACGGCTCAAACCGTCAAGGGGCGGTCCGCGCGACCAGCCCCCGCGCCCTCCCGCCGGCGCATCCCGACTACGTCCGGAGACCCATGAATCCCACCGTTCTGCCGACCGCCGGCTTCTTCGACGGCCCCGCCAAGGTACTGGAGAACATCTCCGATCATCTCTACGGCGACCTGCTGGCCTGGCTGCTGATCGCCGCCGGCCTGTACTTCACCTGGCGCACGCGCGCGCTGCAGCTGCGACTGTTCGGGCAGATGCTGCGAACCATCACCTCCTCCCGCGGCGCCGTCGGCGAGGGCATGTCCTCCTTCCAGGCCTTCACCGTGGGGCTGGCATCCCGCGTGGGCACCGGCAACATCGTCGGCGTGGCCATCGCCATCACCATGGGCGGGCCGGGCGCCGTGTTTTGGATGTGGTTGGTGGCCCTGGTGGGCATGGCGACCGGATTCGTGGAGTCCACCCTCGCCCAGCTGTTCAAGGTCGCTCACCCCGATGGCACCTTCCGCGGTGGCCCCGCCTACTACATCCACAAGGGCCTGGGCTCCAAGACCTGGGCGAGCATCTTCGCCGTGGTGATCACCTTCGTGTTCGGCTTTGCCTACGAGGCCACTCAGGCCAACGCGATCTCCAACGTGCTCAAGGGCACCTTCAACATCGAGCCCTGGGTCACCGCCATCGTGCTGGTGCTGATCACGACGCCCGTCGTCTTCAAGGGCATCAAGCGGGTTGCCGCCATCACCGAGTGGTTGGCCCCGCTCATGGCTCTGATCTACGTGATCATCGCCGTAGTGATCCTGGTGCTGAACGCCGGCGCCATTCCGGGCGCACTGCTGTCCGTGTTCGAGGGCGCCTTCGGGGCGAACCAGGCATTCTGGGGGCTCAGCGGCGGCTTCATGGCGGCGGCCCTGAACGGCATTAAGCGCGGCCTGTTCTCCAACGAGGCCGGTGAGGGCTCTGTGCCGAACGCGGCCGCCACCGCCACGGTGCACCACCCGGTGCAGCAGGGCTTCATCCAGTCCATGGGCGTGTTCGTGGACACCATCGTGGTTTGCACCGCCACCGCGCTGATCATCCTGCTGTCGGGCGTCTACGACCCGGCCACCGCCGACGTTGACGCCGCCGGCACGCTGACCGTCAACTCCGTCAGCAATGTGCTCGGCCCCTGGGCCCAGTACCTCATGGCCGTGGTGGTGTTCGTCTTCGCCTACTCCTCGCTGCTGGGCAACTACGCCTACGCGGAGGTCAACATGGACTTCCTACGTGGCATGGGGCGCCGCCACTACGGGGTGCGCGCCATGATTGTGGTCGCCGCTGCACTGGGTGCGGTCGCCTCGCTGACCTTCGTGTGGAACCTGTCCGACGTCGTCATGGGACTGATGGCGATCATCAACATCATTGCGGTCCTCAGCCTGGGCAAGTGGGCCTTCGGGGCGCTGCGCGACTGGGAGCAGCAGCAGGCAGAGCTGCAGGCCGGGCTGCGGGACAAGATCTACTTCGTGGCCACCGACAACCCCTTCCTGCCCGCGCAGCTGCCGGGCGACATCTGGACCGAGGAGTCCGCGGTCCAGCGCGACCTGGACGCGGTCGAAGTCTCTGCCGAATAGGCGGGCGGATTCGGCCGGTCCGCGCGGCGCGACGGTGCTCGCGGGCCCGTGCGGTACCGCCGCACTCGTCCGCCCGCGCGGCGCGACGGCGCTCGCGGGCCCGTGCGGTACCGCCGCACTCGTCCGCCCGCGCGGCGTCAATCATCTAGGGTCATGCCATGAAGATCGCACGCTTTTCCACGGGAGACGAGCTCCGCTACGGCATTGTTGACGGCCTGCCCACCGATGAGGCGGCCCCCTCGGGCGAGTCCGCCGGCCGCCTGCTGGTGCTCAAGGGCGACCCGCTGTACACCGTCCCCGAGGCGACCGGCGAGGTGGTGCCCCTGAACGAGGCGCGCCTGGTCTCCCCGGTGATCCCACGCTCCAAGGTGGTGGGCATAGGCAAGAACTACGCGGCCCACGCCGCCGAAATGGGCGGGGAGGCCCCGGCCGACCCGATCGTCTTCCTCAAGCCCAACACGGCCGTCATCGGCCCGGACATGCCCATCGTGCTGCCCGACTGGTCGCGCGAGGTCCATTACGAGGCCGAGCTCGCCGTGGTCATCAAGACGGTCGTCAAGGACGCCTCCCCGCGCGATGCCGCCGCCGCGGTGCTCGGCTACACGGTCGCCAACGACGTCTCCGCCCGCGACTGCCAGCGCCAGGACAGCACCTGGACACGAGCCAAGGCATTCGACACCTCCTGCCCGCTCGGGCCCTGGATCGAGATTCCGGAGCCCGCGGGCGAACGCCCCGCCTTCGACCCCGCCGACGCCGTGGTGCGTGCCCGCGTGGATGGGCGGGTCGTGCAGGAGGGCAACACCGCCGACATGATCCATTCGGTTCCCGAACTGATCGCCTACGTCTCGCGCATTTTCACGCTGCTTCCCGGCGACGTCGTACTCACGGGCACGCCCGCCGGCGTCGGTGAGATCCACGCCGGCCAGCGGGTCGAGGTCGAGGTCGAGGGAATCGGCTCCTTCGGCAACCCGGTCGTGCGGCGCTGAAGCGGGCGTCCCGCCTCAGGAGCGCAGGCGGGCGACGGCGTCGACCAGGCGCTGGAGCGCCTGCCGCATGATTCCGCGCCCGGTGGCCAGGTTGAGCCGGCAGAACGACTCGTAGCCGGCCCCGAAGGCGGCCCCGTCGTTCATGACGACCCCCGGCTCGCGGCGGAAGTAGTCCGCCGGGGTCACGCCGTCGGGCAGCTCCAGGCCGGAGCAGTCCAGCCAGGCCAGGTAGGTGCCGGACGGGACCGTGATCTCGAGGCCGTCAACCTCGGCGAGTGTCTCGGCCACCAGCCGCCCATTGTCGCGGATGTATCCGCGCGCGCAGGCGTTCCACTCCTGCCCGTCGCGCAGTGCGGCCACGGTCGCCTGCGCGCCGAGCAGCGACGCCTCATTGGCCAGGTGCTTGGACAGGGGGCTGTCATTCCAGGCCCGTCGGGCTCCGGCGGAGGCGATCAGCTGCGCGCACTTGAGGCCGGGCGTGTTCCAGCCCTTGGAGGCGGCGGTGGCGGTGAAGGTCAAGTCCGGGTCGGTGCCCGGGCGTGAGGCGTAGGGGACGTGCACGGCCTGCGGGTCCAGGATCAGCGAGTTGTGGATCTCATCGGCGAAGACCGGCACCCGGTAGCGGGCGGACAGCGCGGCGACGGCGTCCAGCTCGGCGGGCGACAGCACCCGCCCCACCGGGTTCCAGGGGTTGCACAGCACCAGCAGGCCGGCGCCGGCGGCCATCGCCGCCTCGATACCGTCCAGGTCCAGCGCCCAGGTCGTGCCCGCGGCGGCGTCGGCGGTCGCGGTACGCAGGGACGGCACCTGCACGCATTCGCGTCCGTACAGGCCAGGGTAGGAAAGGAAGGGCATGTAGGCCGGGGTCGGCACGATCACGGCGCTGCCCGGTCGGGTGTGGTGGGCGATCACCGCGCCCAGGGCGGACAGCACGTCCGGCAGCAGGCTCACGTCCTGCGCATCCACCCGCCAGCCGAAGGCCTCACCCTGGAAGCGGGCTGTTTCCTCACGGACGGACTCGGCAACCTGCGGGGGCAGGTAGCCGTAGGAGCCGTCCGTCACCGCGCGCTGGAGGACGGCGGTAACCGAGGGCGCCGTGCCCAGGTCCATCTCCGCCACCCAGGCGCCGATCACGTCACCGGGGTACATGGTCCACTTCAGTGAGCCGCGCCGCCGCATCACGTCGGGCGTCAGGGCATCGAAGGCGGCCGTGGTGGCGGCGGCATTGAATACGGGCGGGACGGCGTCGGGCGCAGGGCTGGCGGTACTCATGCGGGCAGTCTATGAAGACCGCCCGCTGCGGTGGTGTGACGGGCAGTGGCAGCAGCGGCGTCGGCGGGCGCGCGTGCGAGCCGGGCGTGGCGTGAACCATCGCCGACAGCGCCGTCGGCGGGCGCGTGTGGGAGCCGGGCGCGCGGGCGGCTAGGGTTGGCCCATCATGAGTGACGACACCGCCAAGGCCCCCGCCTTCACCCCGCCCGCCCCCGGATCCTCACCGATCCGCGTCCGCTTCTGCCCCTCGCCCACAGGCACGCCCCACGTCGGAATGGTGCGCACCTGCCTGTTCAACTGGGCGTACGCGCGGCACACCGGCGGCACCTTCGTGCTGCGCATCGAGGACACCGACGCCGCCCGCGACTCCGAGGAGTCCTTCGAGGCGATCCTCGACTCGCTGCGCTGGCTCGGCCTGGACTGGGACGAGGGAGTGGCCAAGGGTGGCCCGCACGCCCCCTACCGCCAGTCTCAGCGCACCGAGCTGTACCGGCAGGTCGCCGACGAGCTCCTGCAGGCCGGCTACCTGTACGAGTCCTTCTCCACACCCGCCGAGATTGAGGCGCGCCACCGCGCCAACGGCGAGGACCCCAAGCTCGGCTACGACGGCTATGACCGCGACCTGACCGAGGCGCAGAAGGCGGCCTTCCGCGCCGAGGGGCGCCGGCCCGTGCTGCGCATGCGGATGCCGGACGAGGACATCACCTTCAACGACCTGGTGCGCGGCCCGGTCACCTTCAAGGCGGGCTCCGTGCCCGACTACGTGGTGGTGCGTGCCGGCGGCGACCCGCTGTACACGCTCGTCAACCCCGTCGATGACGCCGCCATGGGCATCACCCACGTGCTGCGCGGGGAGGACCTGCTTTCCTCCACGCCCCGCCAGGTGGTCCTGTATCGCGCCCTGATGGAGATCGGGCGCGCGCAGCGGGTGCCCGAGTTCGCCCACCTGCCCTACGTGATGGGGGAGGGGAACAAGAAACTGTCCAAGCGCGACCCGGAGTCGAACCTGCTCATTCACCGCTTCCGCGGCATGGCGCCGGAGGGGCTGCTCAACTACCTGGCTCTGCTGGGCTGGTCCCTGTCAAAGGACGAGGACGTGTTCACCCCCGACCAGTTGGTGGCGGCCTTCGACATCCGCGACGTCAACCCCAACCCGGCGCGCTTCGATCCGAAGAAGTGTGAGGCCATCAACGCCGAGCACCTGCGCCGTCTGGAGGGCGAGGACTTCCGCAACCGGCTGGTGCCCTACCTGGCGGACGTCTACCCCGACCCGGCCGATCCCGACTGGACGGCCCGTCCCCTGGTCAGCGCCACTTCCTTCGCCGAGTTGACGCAGCGCGAGCAGGAGATCCTCACCGCGGCGGCCCCACTGATCCAGACCCGTATCCAGCTGCTGCGCGAGTCCCGCGACATGCTCGGCTTCCTGCTGGTTGACGACGCCGACCTGGAGCTCGAGGAGCGGGCCGTGTCTCGGCTGAAGGACTCGGCCCCGCAGGTGCTGGACACCGCCATCGCCACGCTCGAGGCGCTGCCCGGGCCGTGGCGCACCGAGGTGCTGGAGCAGGCCCTGCGTGCCGCCATCGTTGACGGCATGGGGATCAAGCCGCGTCTGGCTTTCGGGCCGCTGCGCGTGGCCGTCACCGGCCGGCAGGTCTCCCCGCCGCTGTTTGAGTCCATGGAGATCCTGGGGGCGGAGTCCTCCCTGGCGCGCCTGCGCGCCCTGCGTGCCCGCCTGGGCTGACTGGGCTGGAACCTGCGGAGCCCGCACGTACACGAGTTCTTGGCGTTGACACGAGTTTTAGAGGTTTGCACGTGCGCAGCGCCCGCAAACCTCTAAAACTCGTGTACGCGACGTGAACGCGTGTACTTGCAGGCTCTTCAGTCCCATAGTCCCCGGCGTCGTCGGGCATTGGCGGCGACGGCGGGCGGGAACATGCTCAGGACGTCCTGACAGAGTCGGGCCGCGTCGCGCAGGTGTTCGGCGGTGAACCGTTTGAAGGTCCAACCGGATGCCTCCTGGATGAGATCCTGGCGGACCTTTTCATCCCAGGTCGTCCCCGTAACGGTGTATTTTTCGCGGCCGTCGTACTCCGCGGCGATCCGCAGCGCAGGCCAGGCGAGATCGAGGAAGAAATGGCGCCCCTGGCTAGGAATGTCGACCCGCTGCTGTAGCGCCGCGGAGGGCAGCCCGAGGGCCTCGACCTGCCAGCGCACCACGCTCTCACCTGGGGACTCCGAGAAGGGGCTGGCGATTCGGGCGACCGCCCGCGCACGGACGGCGCCCTTCCGACCGGCCTGTTCCTCCACCGCCTGCAGAAACCTGTTGCGAACCTCCTGCCAGCGATGCTGTGATCCAGCAGGGTCGCGACGATCCGGACGGACCAGGGCGCGCATGGCCGAGTCCACGATGGTGATGGATTGGCACGCCGGCAGATCGAAAGCACAGTCGACCGCGGTGCGCATGAGGTCGGTCACCATGATGCCCTGGATCATGACCAATTGCTCGCTCGGGATCTGCAGTCTGCGTCTGCGCAGGTGCACCGCTCGCACAGCCGCACCCCTCGGCGCTAGGCGGGGAGTTCTTCCGCGGCGGAATTCCATCGCAGGCAGGACGATGGTAGGTGCCGAGGGACGTCTGGGAACGGCGGTCCAAACATCTGGTTCGGCATCGCGCACCCACAGACCGTGTACCAGCGCGGCGGACTCGTGAGTGAGGGCAGTGGCGGATCGGCGCGTCTCCCATGCGCCCCGACAACGCGCCAGGCTGACCTCGCGTTTTTGCCGCCACACCTCGGCCTGTTCGGAGGGGCTGAAGTACACGCCACGCATGAGGCGCATGAGGCCGGGGCGGCTCGGCAGATGTGGCAAGTTACTTACCGCCGACAGGATGACCGGTGGGAGAGACGGCGGCGTCGGATAAGCGTCCATGCGCCGATCCTGCGGTCGGGGTGTGCGTGGTGCCACCAGGGGCGGCGAGTTCTGTGGACAAGGGGTGCACGAACCGCACCTGTGGACGCCGGTGAAGAGACCGGCGACCGGCCGATGCTCCGGCCCGTAGTCGATATACACGAGTTCTCGGCATTGACACGAGTTTTAGAGGTTTGCACGTGTACAGCGCCTGTGTTATGTCTCAGGACATCGGTGACAGTTCTGTGTCAGGACATCGGTGACAGTTCGTGGGTTGTTGGGGGTGAC
>NZ_QMIN01000032.1:24275-32295 GCF_003287795.1 Actinomyces sp. Z5 | reverse complement strand
GGGCGGGTGCCTGGTCGCCGTTCGCGCTGCGCAGCGCGATTGATCCCGGCGGGAAGAACAACTGGCAGCCCGCAGCGATCGCGGGCGCCGCCCTGGTGATTCTGCTTGCCACGGCGGCGGGCGCCGCGCGCCGCCGCGACCTGGGGGCCGGACTGATCCGCATCGGGCCGGGCCGGCACCGTCCACTGCGGGTTCGCGGACCGATGACGCTCGCGCTGCGGCGCTCGCGCGGCCAGCTGCTGGCGTGGGCGCTGGCCGCCGCCGCCATCGCCGGGGTGCTCACGGCCATGGGCGAGAACATGGTTGAACTGGCCCGGCAGGGAGCGGTGGACGGCGGCACGTTCAGCTCGCTGCTGGGCGGTGGCGATCCAGGCACGGGATTCCTGGGTTACATCGGCGTGCTGGTGGCGGCCCTGGCCTGCACGCAATCGGTGGCGCTGACGGGACGCTTCGCGGCCGAGGAGTACTCCGGGTTGGTTGAGGCGCAACGCTCCACCGGCACCGGGCCGGCGCGGCTGCTAATCGGCCAGTGTCTGGTCGCACTGTTCGCAGCGGGGCTCACGCTCGGTGCGGCCGCTCTGGTCGCGGGGCTGGTGGGACACGCGCTGCTGGACACCACCGCCGATGACGCGCTGCGGCTGGTCGCCGGCCAGTGGCCCGCCGCAGCGGCCTGCACTGGCGTCACCGCGCTGCTGGGTGGCGCCTGGCCACGGCTACGGTGGCTGGCATGGGCACCATTGCTCGCAGGGCTCGGAATCGCCCAGCTCGGCCCCAGCCTCGACCTGCCGCAGTCGATGATTGACGCAGGGCTGTTCGCTCAGGCGGGCGATCCAACAATGGTCTGGCTGGTCCTGGTCGGCGCGACGGGGACAATGGCGGGCGCGGTGGTGGCGCACCGCCGTGACCTGCACCCGGCCATCGGGCGGCAGCCTGCCGGACGTGGGCTGCAGTCTGCCTTCGCCTACGCGCGTCTCAGACGTTGAAACCGAGGGCGCGCAGCTGGTCGCGGCCCTCCGGGGTGATCCGGTCCGGGCCCCACGGCGGCAGCCACACCCACTGCACACGCACCTTGTCGACGATGAACCCGAGCGCCTGCTGGACCTGCTCCTCGATCACGTCGGTGAGCGGGCAGGCGGCGGTGGTCAGGGTCATGTCGAGCACGACGGTGCCGTCGGGCTCGATCGAGATGCCGTACAGCAGGCCGAGGTCGACGACGTTAATGCCCAGCTCGGGGTCGACGACGTCGCGCAGTGCCTCCTCAATGGCGGCGACGTCCACGTCCGCGACGCTGGTGGGCGCGTGCTGCGCGGCCATCGGGTTGGTGGCCGGAGCGGTCTCGCTCATAACTCCTCCTGGTGGATTGAGACAGGGGCTGTGGTTTTGGGGCGGCCGGGCGGAAGCCCGCCGCACAGGCGGTTTCAGTCCGCCTTGGCGGCGTCCAGCGGGACGCCTGCCTTCAGCAACGCATCCTTGAGCGCGATCCATCCCAACAGCGCGCACTTAATGCGATTGGGGTACTTGGACACGCCCTCGAAGGCGGCGGCGTCCTCCAGCTCGTCCAGCACCGAGTCGTCCACGCCGCGGCCGCGCGAGTGCATGAGGGCATCGAAGTCGCCCTCGAGCCGCGCCACCGTGGTCAGGTCGGCGCCGTCGACGAGGTCGTGCATGATGGAGATGGAGGCCTGGGAGATGGAACAGCCGTCCCCCTCCCAACCGACGGCTTCGATGCGTCCGTCGCGCACGCGCACACCCAATGTGACCTCATCCCCGCAGGTCGGGTTGACCTGGTGGGAGGTGGAGTCCGGGGCCTCCAGCGCCCCGGAGCCGTGGCGCTCTCGCGAGTGATCGAGGATTACCTGCTGATAGAGCTGATCAAGATCGTTCATGTTCACCTCTGGAAGTATCCGCGGACGGAGGCGACGGCTTCCAGGAAGCGGTCGATCTCCGCGGGTGTGGTCACCGGGCCGAAGGATATCCGTGAAGAAGACGGCACCCCGAAGTGGGCGTGGACCGGCTGGGCGCAGTGGTGGCCGGTGCGCACCGCTACACCGGCGGCGTCCAACACCTGACCGACATCATGCGGGTGCACCCCGTCGAGCGTGAATGCGACCACGCCGACGCGGTCGTGGGCATCGGCGGGACCGAGCAGACGCAGCCCGGGCACCTCCGCCATGCCCCGCAGGGCCCGGTCGAGCAGCACCTGTTCGCGGGAGTGCAGCCGCCCCAGACCCACCTCGGCCAGGTAGTCGACGGCGGCGTGCCAGCCGGCGGCCTGGGCGAGCGGCTGACTGCCGGCCTCGAAACGCGCGGGGGCAGGCATGTAGGTGGAGGAGGCCATGGTGACGGTCTCAATCATGGACCCGCCGGTGAGCACCGGCGGCATCGCGTCCAGCAGCTCCTCGGTGGCCACCAGGGCACCGATACCGGTGGGGCCCAGCATCTTGTGGCTGGAAAGCACCATCGCATCCACTCCGGCCGCGGACAGCGCCGCGAAGTCCAGGGGCAGGTGCGGAGAGGACTGACAGGTGTCCAGCACCACCAGGGCGCCGGCGCTGCGGGCGGCCGGCAGGATGCCCTCCAGCGGGGTGACCGCGCCGGTGACGTTGGAGGCGTGAGTCAGCGCGAGCACCTTGGTGCGGTCGGTGATGACGTCGACCGTGCCCAGGTCGATGCGCCCGTCCGCGGTCAGGTCCAGCCAGCGCAGGATGGCGCCGGTGCGGGCGGCCAGCTCCTGCCAGGGCACCAGGTTGGCGTGGTGCTCGGCCACGGTCACGACGATCTCGTCGCCGGGGCGAAGGCGCAACCGGGCGGAGGGGTCGGTGGCTCCCGCGGCCGGCCCGCCGTGGCCGGCGGGCCGGGACAGGCTGGCGTGCCCGATGGCCAGGGCCACCAGGTTGATGGCCTCGGTGGCGTTCTTGGTGAACACCAGTTGGCTGCCGCGGGCGCCGACGAAGGCGGCGACGGCGTCGCGCGCGTCCTCCCACACGGCGGTCGCCTCGTCGGCCAGCTGGTAGGTGGAGCGCCCGGCGGCACCGTTGGACCGGCGGTAGAAGTCGGCCTCCGCGAGGATGACGCCGACCGGCTTCTGACTGGTGGCGGCCCAGTCGAGGTAGGCCAGCGGCTCACCGTTGCGGGCCGGACGCTCCAGGTAGGGGAAGTCGGCGCGTAGAGCGTCGACCTCGGCAGCGGTCAGCGGCGCGTCCGCGCCGGGAGCGTCACCCACCTGGCTCTGGGGCGACTGGGGCGTTTCAATCATTTGCGTTTGGTCTCCTGCGGGGGCTGGTGCTGGCGAGACGCCGGCGGATTGGGGCTGTTCAGGCGACGAAGCGGTCGTAGCCCTCTTCCTCCAGCCGGTCGGCCAGGTCCGGGCCGCCCTCCTCGGCGACGTGCCCGTCCACGAACACGTGGATGTGGCTGGGCTTGATGTAGCGCAGGATGCGCGTGTAGTGGGTGATCAGCAGGAAGCCGGCGTCGGAGGAGTCGTGCAGGCGGTTGACGCCCTCGGAGACGATGCGCAGGGCGTCGATGTCCAGGCCGGAGTCGGTCTCGTCCAGGATGGCGAAGCGGGGGCGCAGCAGTTCCATCTGCAGGATCTCGAAGCGCTTCTTCTCGCCGCCGGAGAAGCCGGCGTTGACGTCGCGCTGGGCGAAGGCGGGGTCCATGCGCAGGTTCTCCATGGCCTGGTTGACCTGCCCGATCCACTGGCGCACCTTGGGGGCCTCGCCGTCGATGGCGGTCTTGGCGGTGCGCAGGAAGTTGGAGACGGTGACGCCGGGGACCTCCACCGGGTACTGCATGGCCAGGAACAGGCCGGCGCGGGCCCGCTCATCGACGGTCATGTCCAGGAGGTTCTCGCCGTCGAGCAGCACCTCGCCGTCGGTGATCTCGTAGTCGGGGTGGCCGGCGATGGAGTAGGCCAGGGTCGACTTGCCGGAGCCGTTGGGACCCATGATGGCGTGCACTTCGCCGGAGGCGACGGTGAGGTCGACGCCCTTGAGGATGGGCTTGGGGCCGTCGTTGGTGGCGACCTGGACGTGGAGGTTCTTGATCTCGAGGGTACTCATCGCTGCTTGTCTTCTTCTTTATCCGTGAGGCTGATTGGTGGATGGTCTGCCGGGGTGGCCCGGACGGGGTGACGCGGGGCTACTCGGCCGCTGTGGCCTGTTCGCGGGCGGAGACGAGCGCGTTCAGTTCGAGCTCCTGCTCGATGGCGGCCATGAGCCGTTCCTCGACCTCGGGCACGCGGATCTCTGCGACGATCTCGTTGAAGAAGCCAAGTACCACCAGCCGGCGGGCCTCCATCTCCGGGATGCCGCGGGCGCGCAGGTAGAACAGCTGCTCGTCGTCGAAGCGGCCGGTCGCGGAGGCGTGGCCGGCGCCCACGATGTTGCCGTTCTCAATCTCCAGGTTGGGGATGGAGTCCGCCTTGGCGCCCTGGGTGAGCACCAGGTTGCGGTTGAGCTCGTAGGTGTCGGTGCCGCGAGCGCCGGCGCCGATCAGGCAGTCGCCCACCCACACCGAGTGCGCCCCCTGCCCCTGTAGGGCGCCCTTGTAGGCCACCCGCGAGTAGCAGTGCGGCTCGGTGTGGGCCACGTAGGGGCGGTGCTCCTGGTGCTGGCCGGCGTCGGTGAAGTACACGCCGTAGGCGTCGATGTGGCCGCCCTCGCCCTTGAAGCCGAGGTCGGAGCAGATACGCACGTCTCCGCCCAGGGAGACGACGACGTGCTTGAGGGTGCCCCGCCCCTCCACACGCAGGCGGTGGTTGGAGGCGTGGATGGCAGCGTCCTCCCAGCCCTGGATGGTGACCAGGGTCAGTTCGGCGCCGTCGGCGACGGTCGCCTCCACCGTCTGCGTGAGTGCCGCGGTGCCGCGGTGGTCCAGAACAACCGTGGCAACGGAGTCGCCCAGGGCCGCGATGCGGATGTGCTGGGCGGCGGGGTGCTCCAGCCCCGTGTCGGTGCCCGTGGTGGTCACGCGCACGGCCCGTTCCAGCCCGGCGCCCGCCGGCAGGGTGACGACCGTGGCGTCGTGGAAGGCGGCCCAGGCGACGACGCCGGTGCGGTCCACGGGGGCGCCGACGACGCCCAGCCGCGGGTCGTCCCGGGAGACGGTCTCGACGCCGACTCCCGCCGGGGCGTCGATGTCCACGCTGAGCGGGTTTGCGGCGGTGCCGGCGGTGACGGCGTCGAGGTCGAACAGTGGTGCGAAGCGCTTGATCGGGGTGAAACGCCACTCCTCTTCGCGTCCATGCGGCGCGGGGATGTCGGCCGGGTCGAAGGAGGTGGGCCGGTCGGCGCGCGAGGAAACGTAGCGGCGCTGGCCGTGCGAATGTGCCCCCTCGAGCGCTGCACGCGAGTGGTCGGTTTTCAGTTCGGGCATTGGTGCTCCTTGCCGGCGCTTTGCCGGCGGCTCGTGGTCGGGGAGGGTACGGGGACGGCGTCAGCCGACGGAGTTCTCCATCTGCAGCTCGATGAGCCGGTTGAGCTCCAGGGCGTACTCCATGGGCAGCTCGCGGGCGATCGGCTCGACGAATCCGCGCACGATCGTGGCCATGGCCTCCGTCTCGGTCAGTCCACGCTGCATCAGGTAGAACAGCTGGTCGGCACTGACCTTGGAGACGGTGGCCTCGTGCCCCATCTCGACGTCGTCGGTGCGCACATCCACATATGGGTAGGTGTCCGAGCGGGAGATCTCGTCCACCAGCAGCGCGTCACACAGGACATTGGACTTGGAGTGCCGGGCGTTCTTCTGAATCTGCACCAGACCGCGGTAGCCGGAGCGGCCGCCGCCGCGGGAGATCGACTTGGAGACGATGTGGCTGGAGGTGTGGGGCGCCATGTGGATCATCTTGGCGCCCGTGTCCTGGTGCTGGCCGGCACCGGCGAAGGCGATTGACAGCGCCTCGCCGCGGGCGTGAGGCCCCATCAGGAATACGGCCGGGTACTTCATGTTCCGCTTGGAACCGATGTTGCCGTCCACCCACTCCATGGTGGCGCCCTCCTCGCAGGTGGCGCGCTGGGTGACCAGGTTGTAGACATTGTTGGACCAGTTCTGGATGGTCGTGTAGCGCACGCGGGCGTTCTTCTTGACGATGATCTCCACGATGGCGGCGTGCAGAGAGTCGGTGGAGTAGATGGGGGCGGTGCACCCCTCCACGTAGTGCACGTAGGAGCCCTCGTCGGCGATGATCAGGGTGCGCTCGAACTGGCCCATGTTCTCAGTGTTGATGCGGAAGTAGGCCTGCAGCGGGATCTCGACCTTAACGCCCGGCGGCACGTAGATGAAGGAACCGCCCGACCAGACGGCGGTGTTAAGGGCGGCGAACTTGTTGTCGCCGGCGGGGACCACAGAGCCGAAGTACTCCTTGAACAATTCGGGGTACTGCTTCAGGGCGGAGTCGGTGTCCAGGAAGATGACGCCCTGCTGCTGAAGATCCTCACGGATCTGCTCGTAGACGACCTCGGACTCGTACTGGGCGGCGACACCGGCCACGAGCCGGTCGCGCTCCGCCTGAGGGATGCCGAGCCGGTCGTAGGTGTTGCGGATGTCCTCGGGCAGGTCCTCCCAGGAGTTGGCGGGCTTGTCCGTGGAACGGACGAAGTACTTGACCTGGTCCAGGTCGAAGTCGGACATGTCCACGCCCCAGGTGGGCATGGGCTTGCGCTGGAAAATGTCGTAGGCCTTCAGCCGCTTCTGCAGCATCCATTCGGGTTCGCCCTTGAGTGCGGAGATCTCGCGCACCACCTGCTCGTCCAGGCCACGCCGTGCGGACAGGCCGGCGGCGTCGGAGTCGTGCCAGCCGTACTCATAGGTCTCAGAGATCGAGTCGATGATCTCGTCGTCGCTACTGCGCACGCTTTCCGTCACGGGTGCTGTCATCAGTTTCCTTCCGTTACGCGGGGCCGACGGCTCCGCTGGTCTGCCGCCCGGACCGCGCGCTTGCGCAGGGTGGGCATGGCGATGGGTACATGGGTGGTGCATACGTGCTCGCCGCCCGCGAGAGTGGCCAGGCGTTGCACGGGGACGCCGAGTAGGCGGGCGAAGGTGCGGGTCTCGGCGTCGCACAGCTCATGGAAGTGCCCGGCGACGTCGCGCACCGGACAGTGGCCCTGGCACAGTTGCACCGCGAAGGTGCCGTCGCCGACGTCGCGGACGGTGGCGGCGTAGCCGTCCAGGGTCAGGGCATCCGCCAGGGCGCGCGCCCGGTCGGCGGGATCCTTGCCGGCGGCTTCCACGATCGGCATGTAGCGGCGCTCCAGATCGCGTCCGCGGGAGGCGGCGAAGGAGTCGATCGCCTTCTCCCCGCCGACCTGAGACAGGTAGGACAGGGCGCGGTTGGCCAGTTCCGAGTAGCCCTCGCCGAAGGTGGTGCGGGCGTCGGGAGTGGCGACGTAGAAGCGTGCCGGGCGGCCGCGACGGCGTTTGCCGTTGGCAGCGGGGGCGTGGGCCTCGATTTGCCCGGCCTGCTCCAGCGCGGTGATGTGGCGCCGCACGGCCGCGGGGGTCAGGCCCAGGACCTTGGCCAGTTGTGCGGCGGATACGGGGCCCTTCTCGGCGATAAGGTCAAGGACTCGGGAGCGGGTTGAGTCGTCGTCGGTCTGACTCATGGTTGACTCCTCTCCGCGGCTGGGCGATGCGGCAGCGGGGCCCCGGTTGGCTCCGCCTGTGTGCACCAGATTTTAACGAACATCTTCGTTCTCAAATTCCGGTCTCGCAAGTTTCCGCCGCGACGTCAGCAAGTGCGATGGAGCACGTTGACGCCGGGGAGCTCGCTTCCACTACTCGCCCGGACGAATGCCCGGACAAAGTATGGCCGTGAGAAACGGCGCAACTCTGCCGCAGCCGACGCCGGGTGGCACTTGGAGTGCGCCGACCTGTGCTAACTTACCCGGCCGTTGACCCGCCGCCATTGAACGTTTCAGCTGAGCGTTTCAGCCTCATGCTGCGTCTGTCGGCGGCCGAGATCACCAGCCCGCGGTTGGACGCCGTGTCCACCGTCCTCCCCGTCTCAGCCGGAGCG